>CAWVWK010000157.1:0-6143 GCA_963933725.1 uncultured Colwellia sp. | reverse complement strand
CTATTATTTCCGCCAGCTTGAACAAATAGCACCATAAGAATAAAAGCAATAATAACAGCTACTAAATTCATTTTATGACGATGTGGCAACATAAGTGCTGAAGAGTTGATTAAGCCATTAAGCTTACCAAAAGCAACGACTGAACCTGTAAAAGTAACAGCACCAATAAATACACCAATGAAAACTTCTGTTAAATGGATATTCACTTCCATTTGTTGATTGGCCGTTAAAGATAAGCCATGAGACATATCAAAATAGCTGTTATAACCAACAAGTACTGCAGCTAAACCAACAAAGCTATGTAAAATGGCAACTAGCTCTGGCATTTGGGTCATTTCAACTTTATTAGCTAAACGAAGCCCTATTGCAGAGCCAATTACCATCGCGGTAATAATTACCCATACGTTATCAACTCGAGGGTCGGCAATAGTTGCAATAAGCGCAACACTCATGCCTATCATGCCAAATAAGTTACCGCGCTGTGCTGTTTCTTGCTTACTTAAACCTGCTAAACTAAAAATAAATAGAAGCGCAGAGACCATGTAAGCCGCATTAATTATATTCGATTCCATAAGTCCTACTTCCTAAACATTTTTAACATACGGCTAGTTACTTTAAACCCGCCAACAATATTGATGGTGGCAATTAACGTTGCTACCCCTGCCAGTATATTCACTAATAGGTTGTCTGAGCCTATTTGAAGCAGAGCGCCTACCACAATAATGCCTGAAATAGCGTTAGTTACACTCATTAAAGGTGTATGAAGTGAATGACTTACATTCCAAACAACAAAATAACCGATAACACATGCGAGTGAGAATACCGTTAAATGACTGATAAAGTCGCTTGGCGCAACACTCGCAAGCCAAGCATAACCAGCTATGCCTACAGCAAGTCCAACAAGCTTTTTCAAACCAGATGTAGACTCGGTTACTTGTTCAATTTTTTCTTCTACTTTTGGCTCTGCTTTTTTAACTACAGGTGCTGCACTTACCTGAATAGGTGGAGGCGGAAAAGTCACCTCATCATCTTTTACAACGGTCATGTTGCGCACAACAACATCTTCAAAGTCTAAAGCGATTAAACCATCTTTCTCTTTACAAAGAAGCTTGGCAAGGCTGAGTAAGTTATTAGAATATAACTGCGAAGCCTGATTAGGTAGACGAGAAACTAAATCGGTATAACCAACAATTTTAACACCATTGATATCTTTTACTTTACCTTCAACAGTAAGCTCACAGTTACCACCGCCAGCCGCCGCTAAATCGACAATCACACTGCCTTTTTTCATGGAGTCAACCATGGCTTCAGTGATAAGTTTTGGTGCTGGTTTTCCAGGAATCATTGCTGTAGTAATAATGATATCCACATCTTTAGCTTGCTCAGCAAATAAAGCCATTTCAGCCTCAATAAAAGCTTTGCTCATTTCTTTCGCATAACCATCACCTTTTCCGGTGTCTTCTGGCTCTTCGTAATCCATTTCAAGGAACTCAGCGCCCATGCTTTCAATTTGTTCTTTTACTTCAGGGCGCGTATCAAATGCCCTAACAACAGCGCCTAGACTTCCTGCAGTACCAATTGCTGCGAGTCCAGCAACACCCGCACCAATGATCATAACTTTTGCTGGAGGCATTTTACCGGCAGCAGTAATTTGCCCTGTAAAAAATCGTCCAAATAAATGAGAGGCTTCTATAATGGCTCGATAACCAGCAATATTTGCCATAGAACTTAGCGCATCCATCGACTGTGAACGGGTCATTCTTGGTACCATTTCCATGGCAAGCGTGGAAATAGACTTAGCACGCAATGCTTCAAGTAACTCAGGACTTTGCGCTGGGGCAATAAAACTGATTAGATAAGCGCCCTCTTTCATTTCAGCGACTTCATCTAATGTAGGCGGGTTTACTTTAAAAATAATATCAGACTGCCAACATTTCTTCTTAGTAACAACGTCTGCACCACTTTCTAAGTAACTATCGTCAGAAAAGCTTGCTTTAGTACCAGCCCCTTTTTGTACTTGCACTGTAAAACCGAGTTTCAACAAACCGGCAACAGAACTTGGCGCCCCTGCTACGCGGTTTTCACCACTTTGGGACTCTTTAGGTATACCTATATTCATAAAACACCTTAATCGTATTATTTTTATTCAAAAATCTTTATGCTTTTACCTTTAATCGTTAAAGGTAAAGATTATACAAAGTCTATTAGTGGTTAAAGTTTTAACACTTATAGGTTTAACTTTAAACAACAAAGTAACAATGTAGATTATTCGGCCGATTTATAGTGTGCTTTATTGCTCAAAAAATAGCTATAAAGTGCTTATCATTTTTTGTTATATTATATATTTCCTAAAGATTATCCTGCTCAACATATTAGAGTTTAGGAACTAGTGATCTCATCGAATTACACAGATTATGCGAATTAAGACCGTTTTTGGGTAAGTTCTTAGAGATTAGACACTTTTGCCCGCAGATAAGTGCAGATGAGACAAACCCAAAATGAGACAAAGTAAAGGGTAAGTTCAAGAACCAAGTGCGTTTTACCACCGAGGTCACCGAGGAGCTTCGCTACACAGAGGAAGGGCAAAACAAATGTTTTTCTCGGTGTAAGGCGAAGCCTCTCAGAGGTTCGGTGGTGATATATATTTATTACGATCATAGACAAAAGAGATCGTGGCTGAAGCACACTCCTACAAAAGTGATTAACTCAGGTGGTTGTTGATGTTGTAGGTGAGCCTTCAGGCTTACAAGCGCAGCGCAAAGAGGTTTTGTTTTGAGTTCTTACCCAAAAGAGTTTCTTAATTAGCGTCATCTGTGTTATTCGCATGAGGTCGCTAGTGTCTAATTTGTTGTTAGCCACGAACTTTTTGAAATGGAATTAATATTAGGTTTTAATTTTCTTCTTTGCGCTTACAGACCAAGTTTCGAAGAAAGCGGCACTGATAACTAAAGCCCCACCAATGAGTGTGTATATACTCACATTTTCATTCAATAATAAATAAGCTAATACGCCACCATAGAGTGGTTGTAGGCATGAGATCAATCCTGCAGTTGTCGCAGATAAACTTTGTAAGCTAGATGCGAACAACGCGTGTGGAAGTGCAGTAAAAATGATACCCGCTATAACAATTAAAGCCCAGTTTAGGTTACTTATTTCACTTATAGGTGTGTCAATAAAAAGGCATAGCACTAAGCAAGCAACTAATGCCTGGTACATCATAGCGTGCGGACCAGCATAATGATTGAAATATGTTTTATGTAGCGTATTACGTATGGCAAAAAGAAACGCGGAAAAAACGCCAGTACAAATCCCCAAAGTAACTTGATTTCCTAAATTCACTTCAGGAACAAGCAATATAATGCCTAAAACGACGACAGCAGCACTTAATACGTCTTTAAGTTTCGGTGTCGATTTATTAATAAGAGGCTCAATAAAAACGGTAATTACAGGGTAAGTAAAAAAGGCAATAACTCCTATGGTAACGCCTGCCATTTGCATACCTGCAAAATAAGTTACCCAATGAACTCCCATAATAACGCCAAGTAAAACAGCGATACCATAATCTTTTTTATTATTTAAGCGAATTTGTTTTTTTTGCACAAACAACAAACCAAACAGGAAAAAAGCCGCAACAGCCGCACGATACACGGTTATATCTAAAGCAGATAAAGTGATTAATTGAGAAAATAAAGCTGTTCCTCCAAAAAGAAATACAGCGATGTGTAAGTAAATTAAATCTTGTTTTTCTGCTTTCATAAAATGCGTGTAAAATATTATCGGTGATAAAGGGAAAGGGTGTATCTGTGCTAGTGAGACAAAAACATTAAGACAAAATATCCTTATAAGCTTTAAAAAACTAGCAAAAGAAGTATGTTAATCTAGGTCGTCTAAAGGCCAACTAACGATATATTTTTCATATTTTTCAATATTCACTTCATCGTCCTTAACTATTTTTCCACGTACAGACATACCTGCTTTGTGCATCGCTGTCTTTTTTCCTTTGTGGAATAAAGGATGCCAAGACGGAATGCCTCTGCCCTCTTTTAAACGCCTGTAAGTACAACTTGGCGGCATAAAGAAAACCTTTTCTAGGTTGTCTTGTGATAAACGAACGCAGTCGGGTACTAGAGTCGTACGTTGCTCATACTTAGAGCACTGACAGGTTTTTTCATTCAATAAGTGACAAGCAATATTAGAGAAGAAAATATGTTCTCCTTCTTTAATATGTTCTGTTGGCAAGAAGTCTTCGTCTTCTGGCGTTTCTTCATCGTTGATGAATTTATTTAAACAACATTTTGCGCAGCCGTCACATAATGACTCCCATTCTTTACGGTTCATTTCTGCTAAACTTTTTTCTTCCCAAAAAGGTTTTATACTCATCGCTTAATTTATTCTCTTTTGCTTAAAAATACGTTTATTTTAAATTGTATTACTTACATCTATTGCCAGTAACCAATAGTAGATAAACTTATATACTGCAATATTTACTTTATCGCAGGGTATTTAATCTGATCCGACAACAAGCCCACAGAACTCACAAAATAATATGACAAGTTCCAATGCATCAAACTTTTATAGTTATCGTAGGCTAAGTATACGCGGCCACTTTCATTATCAGGGAAAACTAATGCGGCTTTAATATCGACTAGGGGTAAATCACGCCCGTCCATTCTTCTTAAACCCAGCGCTTGCCACTCTTCTAATGTTTTCTCTTTTTCTGCCCAAGCTTTCAGCCAATTACTTCGTCCACCTGTATTTTTAGGGATCGCTAAAGAAACATCAAAACCTTCAGGTAAGATAACTTGTCTTCCCCAAGTAAGTTTGTCATCCCAGCCTTCTTTTTTTAAGTAATTAGCCATCGAAGAGAAAATATCTGCTTTGTTAGTCCAAATATCTTTTTTACCATCACCATCGCCATCAACAGCATAAGCTAAGAAAGATGTTGGCATAAACTGGTTTTGCCCCATAGCACCAGCCCAAGAGCCTTTCATATTCTCAACACGAATATGACCTTCATCCAAAATGGTTAAGGCTGCCCACAATTGCTTTTTAAAGAATACTTCTCGACGGCCTTCATAGGCTAATGTGGTTAGCGCTGAAATAACATTATAACCACCCGTAAAGCTACCAAAGTTAGTTTCAAGCCCCCATAAAGCGACGATAAAACGAGGTTGAACACCGTATTGATTGCCTACTTTCGTTAAAAGCGGTAAGTTCTCTTTATAGAGCTTTCTCGCTTTATCTACTTTCCATTTAGCAACACGCTTTGGTAAGTAAGTATCAAGCGTTTCAACCGTTTCTGGTTGATTCTTATCGGCTTTAACAGCACGTTCATGAAACTTAACATTAGCAAAACTCGACTCAACAAGCTCTGCACTGAAGTTTTTACTACGTGCTTCTATTTTTAATGCCGTAACATATGCCTCAAAGGTTGGTTTAATCGGCGCATCAGTACTTACAGGAGGTGTCGCAAAAAGGCTAAAGCTTGCAAATAAACTTATAAGAGAACTCATAGATAACATTGAAAATTTCATATATTACTCCTCATTCAAAAATTGTTGATTGTTTTTATTTTGAGGATTTATAATCGCCATTTCCGCTTTATGTGCTTTTAATAAATCTTCCTTAGGCGGTGGTAATTGCAAATAATAACCTTGAGCAAGCATGTTTTCTTTCACTTTGCGTATATCAGCAAAACCTAGTTTATCCTTTGTGGCTAAATTGATAATAGTAACAAGTGTTGGGGTTCCAAATGTTGCCATTAAAGGCTCAGGAACACTTGAAAAATCATCTCTGTTTTTAATGAAAAGATACGTTTGTTCTTTTTTAGAACTTTTATAAATAACAGATAGCATAAGGCAGACCTACGTTTGAAGTGATGATGAATCGCTATATTATCACGCTACAAAGAATAAGGTATAGAGATAACAAAAAGAATCTAAGTTTTGATGCTTTGTTGTAACAAATGGGCTGTAATAAGTTTTGAGTTTGAAGCTGGCAGTTAGGAGTAAGGGCGAAGAAAAGCTTAATAGAGGTTCAAGCTTAGGTAGTTTAAAGTTTGTGTAATATATTGAATTTGAAAAGAAAGTATAAGTGGCGGAGTGGACGGGACTCGAACCCGCGACCCCCGGCGTGACAGGCCG
>CAWVWK010000156.1:0-6199 GCA_963933725.1 uncultured Colwellia sp. | reverse complement strand
ATTTTGCATCAACCACCACGTTACCAGTAGGCTTAGGTAAAAACAAAACGCAGTCAGCAATTTTCCCATTTGATAGCGTATGTTGCAACTTGAAGCTTTTTTCAGGTAAGACGTTTCTTATTAAGCCATTAAGCTGAACCTCACCAAACGCCCCTCTTGATCGCTTATCCGTTAACACCTCTTGCAAACTTACCACATTAGTTGAAAGTTCTGTTATTTTCTTCTGGGCGTCATCTATTAAAGATAAACGCTGTAAAATATCAGTAAAGGTTTTAGTTGTTTTTTCAAAGCCTTCCGATAATCGCTTTTCGACCTGGCCACTAATATCTTGTAAACGTTTATCAGTAGAGACCGTTAATGCATCAATACGTTTACTCATTTGTTCACTTGTTTTTGCTAGTGTATTTGAAAGCTCTTCTCGACTGGTTAAACTCGTTTTATTAAGGTGAGTTAATAACTGCTCTAATGTTTGTAAGTGGTTCTGACTAAGCTGCTCTTTTTGACTATTTAACTCACGTAATAATTTAAGGCGCAAGTTTGACATTTGCTGCTCAAACTGACTTGAAAGGCTATGCTGATGTTTGCTTTGTTCTATGGTGTATTGTTGTAAAAATTTATTAAGAGTCTCTTGCCCTTTAAGTTCAAACAGTGCACTTGTTTGGATGGCGAGTTGCTCATTCGCTTGTGCATAAACTGACTTCATTCGAGATAATCGCAATAAAACAAGAATAAGTAAAAGTATAAAAATAACACCGACAATTAATGCCGCATATGAGATGATAACGCTTTGATCTTGCTCTAATATAAAATCCATTCTACATCCTTTATTGTTATTGTTGTGTTTTATGCACTGCCTCTGGTGAGAAATAGCGGTTTAATTTTTATACCCGTTTCATTTACTATGTGATCTATTTCATACATAGAGAAATTGACAAATATCAAATGAGATTGGTATTACCTATGGCCTACATTAGTCCCTGTAATTCAATCCAAAAATTTTGCACAATAACAAAGTCCTGAGGGGTTAATTCTGTTTTTGCTTTTAAAAGCCCTTGCGAGATAGCTGCAATTAAAGCCTGTGTTAATAATTGCTCTTCACCGCCATACTCTGTAGAAGCTAAAGAAATAAAGCCCCTGAGATAGCCACTTGCAAACAATATATCTTCTATATTCTTTACCGTCTCTATTGCGCTTTGGGCATCGTAGAGGTTGTCTAAATATTGATATAAATCTGCTAACGTTACTAATTTTTCACTCATATTACTTACCTACATTAAACTAAATGACTATTTCTATTAAGACTTACTTATTAACATACTAGTTTTACTAATTCATTTCAGAATAAAGCTTTAACTTAAAGAGCCTCATGTCAGCTCTCTTACATCTCTCCTGACACTGCATATAGCACGTTATCGTTATACCCGGTAGTTACTGACATAAAACCAGAAAGTGCATTATTTAACTCACTATCCCCTGTGTCACATATTAAAGGTTTTTGATTTAACGCTAATAGCTTGGTCTTGGTCGAAATGATGATAATGTTATCCTTTCCTCCTGACTGAGAAATTACCGCTTTGATCACTCTTGGACTAAGCTGCTGATTACCACGGCCAAAAATATGGCCTTGCCCACCAATTAAGGTGATCACTAACTTAACATTTTTATTAGCATTAAGTTGCGTTTCAATAGATGAAAATAATGCCGCTTCGGTAACATCTTTAGCAATGAGCTCTTCCTCTTTAACTAAGTCAACGCCAAGCAAAGTATGCTCAAGCCCTAACTCTGTCATAACATAAGCTGTTGTAGACCCAGAGCCGATAATAAACAAGTCGTCTTCCTCGTCTTGTATTTGTTCTATTACAAACGCCGCTATATCCTGTAGAACGAACTCCTCAAGTTCTTTACCACCCGACTTAACTGCTTGTACGTAGCGAAGTTCACTTGGAATAAGCATTTCGCCATAACGTTTTGCTTTGACAATACCTTCTCTAAATAAGCTTTCATTAATATCCATGACATCACCACTGGATAGTGTCACCAATTGTTTGGTCACCATTAACTCGACCACTAAACCAGCTGCTTTGGGTGTTACGGCATAAACACCTGAGTGAATTTTACAGCCTGCAGGAATACCTAATACAGGAATATTTACTGTTTTACCATCAGCTTGGTAACCAAGTAATGTGTCAGCAATATCCCTAGCTGTACCATCGCCACCAGCAAACAAAATAATATCTACGTTTTGTTCAAGTAAAGCAAGCACTAACGCTTTAGTATCATCTTCGCTAGTCTCTATTAGATGCTTATCTTGCAAACTGAACTTATTACCTTGGTTACTTAGTTGACTGTTCAGTTGACTGCTGTCTTGTTTATTTGAAGCACTATTTTTAGTCTGGTAAATAACTTCAACCTGAAAGCCTAATGACTTAGCCGCCTCCTCGCCCATTAAACCTTGTGCGCTATAAACACGAATATCTTCTTTATAAGGCAATAGTACCTCTAAAGCTATTTTTGCACGTTCATTAGCTTTTGGCACAGCACCTAAAGCTAAAGCTTGTGCCACCATGTTATCGCTGCCTTTTAAAGCTACCCCACCACCAAGGCCAGCGATGGGGTTTATGATAAATCCAAGTTTAAATTTTGACATGAAGGTGTTCCACAATTGAGGGGTTATTTTGAACAAACTGATCGCGACTTAAAGGAAAATCGACATGATAAAAATCGGCTAAAGCCTGAATAAATTCACTAGCACGCTTAGGAAAACCATTAGATAAATAGGACAATACTTGATTATATACTTTCGTTTTAAATGGCGATGAATCAGTTTCTGTACCACTTAAGTTATCTATTGAAACGTTGAATTTTTTCCCACACGCTACATGAAATGCCCATTCAATGGCTTGTGGAATGACTTCTACTTGTTCAAAGGCTATTTGCTGCTCTTCATTTCTTCCATCAGGGGTATACCAGTAACCATAATCCTCGAGTAAACGTCTTTTATCGCCAGCCTGGCACCAGTGAGATATTTCATGTAAAGCGCTTGAAAAGTAGCCATGGGCAAATACAATTTGATGGTATGAGCAAGACTTGCTTTTAGGGATATAAATGGGCTCACCTTCACCTTTAATTAATCGAGTGTTATACACCCGACTAAAAGTAACATTAAAAAGATAAATAATATCTGAAGTTTTATGCTGCATGAACATGAAGGAGTAAGCAAATAAAGATAAGGTATTGTAAAACAAAATGACGATTGATACATCGTCATTTTGTTTTATTTCTAGGGTAGGTATAAAAAGGGCAACAAGTTAAAACTAGGGGCTGTTGACTTTTAAGTTTACAGCTCTGTTGCTCTTAAAAAGACGTTAATCGAGGCGGTTAATATAATGTTTAGTTGTTCCAAGTGCACTTTTAAGTAACAAAGAGTAACGCTTTTTCAAGGCAAATCGAAGGGCTAGGGCTAATTTTTAACCTAACACATCGTTAAAGGAAGTTTAAGTAGAATAACGACATAGCACTATTTAGGTCTTGTTATCATAAAAATTTGCCTATAGCAGAGTCTAAAATGAAAGCTCAACAGACCCTAGACATCATCTTCGATATTATCTATACCTTTAGTTCTTTTTATAGCAGTAAGTTTATGATGAATAGCTGATTTAATCATCATATACGCACTAATGGGAGCGGTAATAAATAAAAACAAAGAAATAAGTAATTCTTTCATACTTAATTGAGCTTCTGATGTACTAAAAAAAAACATACTTGCTACTAATATACCAGCCATACCTAAGGTGGTTGCTTTTGTTGGCCCGTGCAGACGCATAAAAAAATCAGGCATTTTTACCAACCCTATTGAACCGATAAGAATAAAGAAGCCACCGATTAATAGTAATATAGAAACAATCCATTCACTCATATTTTCCTCCTTATTCTATAATATCGCCACGTAGCAGATACTTACATACAGCTACAGTGCTTACAAAACCAAGCATGGCAATTAAAAGTGCGGCTTCAAAATAAATAGCCGTCTGTGATGTTATGCCATATAAAATAATTAAAGCGATACTGTTAATGTACATAGTATCAAGGGCTAAAATT
Source organism: uncultured Colwellia sp. (assembly GCA_963933725.1). Taxonomy (GTDB): domain Bacteria; phylum Pseudomonadota; class Gammaproteobacteria; order Enterobacterales; family Alteromonadaceae; genus Colwellia. The sequence goes on along the minus strand of CAWVWK010000156.1, from coordinate 2,101 downwards.
CTATCGGGTACTGAAGGACCAACTAATAACCGCCATACATTTAACAATAAAGAAAGCCCAATCATAGCAAAGACGATTAAGATGACATTTTCTAACATTGGAATATTTCCTTAAGCGGTGCTTCATAACGCTCTTTGATTGTTTTAATTAACGCTTGTTCATCTTCAAGGTTTAAAACGTGAATAAGTAAAAATTTCTCTTGCGGTTTAGTGTCTCCACTTTTACTGTCCAAAGCACCTTCAGCATCAATACGAGACTCTTCCCAAGGATAAACTTCTGCGCTAACCGTTCCAGGAGTCAATGATACAGTACTAGCCAAAATCGTTATAGGTAAGTTGTGTTCTAAGTCTAGTGGGACTTTGACAAAGCCAGGTGACAACTTTTTCGTTGGGCCAAGGATCAATACTGCTACCTGAAGGTTTGCGGTAATAATATCAAATAAGACTAACAAAAAGTGCTTAATGGCAAGTCCTGGTTTTAAAATAAGTGGCTGCTGGGTTCTAAATATACTGGTTGCTAAAGGAATCGAAATAGCTAAAAATATAGCTAAAAGTATATGCCCTGCAGAAACGCTATTGTTTAATAAGAGCCAAACAAAGAAGAGTAACAAACTCCGCATTGGAGTTGGTAGCCACTTAAATTTTGCTTGTGTTCTCATGACTGACCTCCTGGTAAAATAAGCTCAATATGACCATTAAAATCATGTAACTGTGTTGCTGCTCCAATAGCATATTCAGTTAAAGTACCAGCAAATATACTCATCAAAGGTGCGACAGAAATAAGCATTAGCAAGGCTACAAACTGCACCGGTTGAACACGTTCTCTACTAACAGAATTTACCTCAGGGTTGTGTTCCCAAAATAGCTTCCCTCCGGCTTTCGATAGTCGTACCAAAATAGCAAGGCTTACCAATAGATATAAAACCCAGAAAATAACGGAAAACTCTGCTTCAAGTGTTACTTTTAATAACCAAACTTTACTGATAAAGCCAGACAGAGGAGGCATGCCTATTACCGCAATGGAGGCAACTAAAAAACAAATACCTAATAATTTAGGTTGAGCTAAAGCCCCACCCCACTCAAACTTGTCGTTGGCAACACCTCGCTGCCTTCCAATTAAGTCAGCAAGAATAAACAAAGCTGCAGTTACTGTGGTTGAATGAACAATGTAATAGATAGCGGCAGCACTGGCTTCTATGGTTTGCATAGCAATTAATGCAACCAAAGTACCTACAGAAATAATCACCAAATTAGCGACAAGTTTTCTTAAGTTTTGACTTCCTAGTACACCAATAGCGCCCATTAAAATTGTCGCTATCGCAAGCCACCACAACCAGCTCTGAGCTATATGTGCTAATTCGCCTGCTTCTTCACCAAAAATTAATGTGTAAACTCGCATCATGGAATACACGCCAACTTTCGTCATAATCGCAAATAGCGCTGCCACAATAGGCATTGCGTTAGCATAGGTATTAGGCAACCATAAGTGCAACGGTAATAACGCAGCTTTTAGTGCGAATACCACTAATAATAAGAGACCACCGATTTTAGCTAAAAAGACGTCATCACCTTGTAATAATGGAATCTTTTGCGCCATGTCTGCCATGTTTAAAGTACCTAACACGCCATACAAGGTACCAAGCGCAATCAGGAATACCGCAGAGCCAACAAGATTAAGAATGACATATTGTATTGCTGCTCTCGTGGTTTTTTTATTCTGCCCAACCATTAATAATGAGTACGATGCAATAAGTAACACTTCAAAAAATACAAATAAATTAAATGCATCGCCGGTCAGAAAAGCACCATTAACTCCTAGCATTAAAAAGTGCACTAATGGATGGTAAAAACTGCCTTTTTGATCATCACCAGCACAGGCATACAAAGTACAAACAACACCTAGAAACGAAGTTAAAGTAACCAGTAAAGTAGACAGCGGATCTGCAACCAGGACAATACCAAAAGGTGCTTGCCAGTCGCCTACAGCGTAAACCAGGCTACCTGCCCCTTGAACTTTTATTAGCAAAGCGAGTGAAGCAAAGAATCCAATACAACTTAAAACAACCGAAGCAACCCTTCTATTAGACTTACTCTTACCACAA
>CAWVWK010000155.1:0-6211 GCA_963933725.1 uncultured Colwellia sp. | reverse complement strand
AAACCTGCTAGTATTTAACCAGTATTAATTAATGTGATAATATTGCAAATGTGGTATTATTAGCCGATTTTCAAAGGGTGAAATATTTTGCTTTCGCCTTTATTTACACGTATTTTGTTATTTTATTTAGGGTTATTATGTTAGATCGCATAGGCATTACAGCAACAACGTTGTGTGGATTACACTGCTTATTATTACCGATCCTTTTGCCGGTTCTTCCATTAATGCACTTAAGTTTTTTAGCTGATCACACTTGGGAACATATATTCTTACTACTTACTGCAGTATTAGGAACAGTTGCGTTATTCTCTGGCTTTAAAAAATACCACCGTCGTATTTACCCTTTTTACCTACTGTATATAGGGGTAATTCTTTACTGGATAAAGCACGACTTCCCTGCAGCCTATTCTATCTACTTTATCGTAGGTGGCACGTCATTAATTGTTGCTGCACATTTTATCAATTTAAAATTATGTGACGCTTGCAAGACGTGTAAAGAAAGTGGATGTAATAGCTAACTAATTATCTGTCAGTTAACCAATAAGCCTCAGCTAGGCTTATAAATACGTATCTAGCAGATGTCTTTCCTCACAACTATGTTAATTCATCTGCAATAGACTGACTAGTGTTAATGTGTTTGCCTTGAATGAAGAAAAACGTTCAAGCTAGAGTTAGGCTTATTTATCTAAAGCAAGAAACTTCAATAAGTTATCTGTCAAACCGACTTCATATATACTCTCATCCCGTTTTGGTTGTGTTTAACAACTTCAATCATGGCACATAGATGCAGTATATGGATGAGACCATCACATCAGGTTAAATATTAATTTAAATAAAAGTGGGGTTGGCTAAGTGGTAGGCTAAGCAGATAAAGAACTATCAGCTTAGCCGTGTTTGTCAGTTGAACGTTAAAAGAAGGTTTTAATATGATTAGTGAATTGTTCGTCATTCATAAAGCCCGTTACACGCTGCTTTTGCAGTTCCTTACCACTTAAATCGAAAAACAAAATAGAAGGTAGGCCAAAAACATTGTAATGCTTCATAAGTTCTTTACTTTCTTTGCTACCGGTATTTGTTAAATCTATTTGAATCCAAACACTATTTGATAACGCCGCTTGAACATTAGTCTGGGTAAAAGTGTATTTTTCAAATTCTTTACAGGCAATACACCAGTCGGCATAAAGGTCTACCATGACGGTTTTACCATTTGCGTTTGCAAGAGCGACACGCTCATTTAACTCAGCTAGGCTTTTTACGTATTCAAACTTGAAGCTATGCCCGCTAGCTTCCTTGGGGCTAGTTTGTTGCGTACTACCTACATTGAGCAAAGTGGTAGGGTAGATACTTTGATAAGCCATGAGTCCGCCATAAAATATCATCGCAAAGATAACAAAGCTTCTTAATGCATAGAAAAGCCCCTTTTTTGATGTGCTAGCGTTTTGATTCTCAACATAGAAATACATGGCACTGGCAAGGATTAAGGTGCTCCATAATAACTGTGTGGCCATAGCAGGGATAAGTCTTTCTAATAAAAAGATAGGGACGGCAAGTAGGAGTAAACCAAAAATATTTTTAATTATATTCATCCAAGCGCCTGCTTTAGGTAATAATTTGCCCCCAGAGCTACCTAGAATAAGTAATGGTAAGCCCATGCCTAAACTTAAAGCGTATAAAGCAGAAGCCCCTAAAAGTATATCGCCTGTTTGAGAAATATAGAGCAGTGCACCTGTAAGAGGTGCTGTGGTGCAAGGAGAGGCAACAAGTCCCGAGATAACGCCCATTAAAATAACGCCAACGACAGATCCTCCTTTTTGACTATTGCTAAGTTCGTTTAGTTTATTTTGCCAACTAGAGGGCAGAGAAAGATTAAATACACCAAACATAGAAAGTGCTAAAAATATAAATAAAACACTTAATGCAATGAGCACAGCAGGGTGTTGAAAAGCTGCTTGAAATTGCGCACCGGCAAGGGCCACGACAACGCCAAGTATGGTATAAGTAATCGCCATACCTTGTACATAGAAGAATGAAAGCGTGAACGCTTTACTGGTGGTTAATGACTTACCTTGACCTACAATAATACCGGTTAAAATAGGATACATAGGAAAAACACAAGGTGTTAAAGATAATAGTAATCCGCCTGCGAAGAAAGCGACTAAAGTCACCCATAAATCATCTTGCTTTAACATGTCTGCTAAAAGGTGCTGTTCGCTAGTTTGAGCGCTGGTACTTGAATCATTTTTTGTTATTGCCTCAACAATATCATTAGCTGATTTTTCTGATTTTGGTACTACTTCATCAAGTTCAATGGTTTGTTTTTTGGGAGGATAACATAGGCCTTTATCAGCACAGCCTTGATAGCGTAGCGTAAAATTACTTGCGCTTTTCGCTTGTTCAATATTAACGCTAAAGTTTAATTGCTCTCTATAGACTTGCTGAACACCAAAAAATTCATCTTCGTGATCTTTACCTTCGGGCAAAGCAACATCAGAAAAACTGCTATTATCGCCTGAAAATTTAAACTGATGGCGGTAAAGGTAATAGCCAGGTGCAATATCAAAAATAACATTCAGTTGATTGTCGTCTTGAGTTATATCAATGACAAATGCTTCTTCTACTTTTAAAAACGCTTTATCATTACTTAAACTGTTGAACTCAAGGTTTTGGCTTGAGGTATCAAAAATAGACTTTTGGGCGAGGGCTTGGTTGTTGAAAAAAAAGACAGAGAGTAACAAGATACTAACCAGCGAATTAAACACTAAATGGGTAAATATACCTTGTGCTTTGAAATGATTATAAGTAGAAGGAGAAGAGGTTACTATCATGAGGCTTCTTATTTTATTTGCATCCAGAATATGTGTTCACAAATAACACTCTACTGGATATTTAGAGTGACTGTTTAAAGGCTATAGTATTTTACTGGCACGCTATTGTAAAACGAATGGTTCGATTTAATTACGATTATATTGTAAAACAGATTTTCTTTTTTTAGGTTTACGCATTTTCTCGTTATAGCAAGTGTCTATTGGTATTTAGATTAAAAATGTATCTTACTTGAAAAAGACCGAGAGTAGCCCAATATCATTTCATCATTGAGCGCATTGTCTGAAACAACGGTTCAAAAACTTATACAAAAAAGCGTTATCTTATTAAAGTGACCGCATTTATTAGTAAGGAATTTTTATGTTTAGAGTTTTGTTTTTGCTTTTTATTGCGATCCCAATCGTAGAGATAGCAGTACTCATTCAAGTTGGTGAGTTGTTTGGTTTATGGCCAACTGTCGGTATCGTCATAGCGAGTGCTTGGTTGGGAGCTAAATATGTAAGACAACAAGGTTTAGCAACTATGCAGTCAGTACAGAATAAAATGGCAAATGGCGAATTACCTTCAACAGAAATTGTTACAGGGTTAATGTTACTGGTTGCCGGCGTTCTACTAGTAACTCCTGGGTTTGTAACAGATATCTTTGGCTTATTATTGTTAGTTCCTCAAGCACGAACTGCTATTGCAAAATCAGTACAGCAACATTTTATGGTTAATCAGGTTGGCGCTACAGGCTCTTTTGGTCAATCACCGTTTGGTCAGCCTCCTTTTACGCAAGGCAATGTATACGAACATGAGAAACAAGCTCAAGAAAACGAACAACATGCATCAACACAACAGATAAAGCATCAGCAAGGTGATACGCTTGAAGGTGACTTCACGCGAAAAGATAACTGATAACCTTAGTGACATGAATGTTTTGTACTAAATAGCAAAAAAATGGGAGGAAACCTTGTTAAGTGCTTTTTTATCCCCATTTATCATCACAAGAAACAACTTAATTTAATTCGGTGTTGAGCTAAATAAATAGTTTCAGCGCTGTTATAAACCTAAACAGAAAACCTCAGGAGCATAAAAATGAACATTCGTCCTCTACATGATCGCGTTATTGTTAAACGTAAAGAAGCTGAGTCTAAATCTGCTGGTGGCATTGTACTAATGGGCAGCGCCGCAGAAAAGTCTACACGTGCAGAAGTAATCGCTGTTGGTAACGGCCGCGTATTAGAAAATGGCGAAGTTCGTGCTTTAGACGTAAAAGTTGGCGACCTAGTAATCTTTAGTGAAGGCTACGGTGTTAAAACTGAGAAATTAGACGGTGAAGAAGTTTTAATTCTTAGTGAAGCAGATATTTTAGCAATTGTAGAATAACGCTACTGCCCCCTATATGAACTGAATAATCAATAAATAAATTAAACAGGAAAAAATAAAATGGCTGCAAAAGACGTATTATTTGGAAATGATGCACGAGCTAAAATGCTTCGTGGTGTAAATGTATTAGCTGATGCTGTACGCGTAACGCTTGGTCCAAAAGGCCGTAATGTTGTAATTGATAAATCATTTGGTGGTCCAACAATCACTAAAGATGGTGTTTCTGTTGCGAAAGAAATCGAATTAGAAGACAAGTTTGAGAACATGGGTGCTCAAATGGTTAAAGAAGTGGCTTCTAAAGCGAATGATGAAGCTGGTGACGGCACAACAACTGCTACTGTTTTAGCTCAAGCTATTGTAAACGAAGGTTTAAAATCTATTGCTGCTGGTATGAACCCAATGGATATCAAACGTGGTATCGATAAAGCGGTTGTTGCCGCGGTTGCAGCACTTAAAGAAAGCGCTACACCGGTTACAGACAACAAAGCGATTGAGCAAGTAGGTACTATTTCGGCAAACTCTGATGAAACCGTTGGTCAAATCATTGCTACTGCAATGGATAAAGTAGGTACTGAAGGTGTTATTACGGTTGAAGAAGGTCAAGCATTAACAGACGAACTGGATGTTGTTGAAGGTATGCAGTTCGACCGTGGTTACTTATCTCCTTATTTCATCAACAACCAAGAAAGTGGCAGTGTTGAATTAGAGTCACCATTCATTTTATTAGTTGATAAAAAGATAGCTAACATCCGTGAATTATTAACAACGCTTGAAGGTGTTGCTAAAGCCGGTAAGCCATTATTAATTATTGCTGAAGATGTTGAAGGCGAAGCGCTTGCAACATTAGTTGTAAATAACATGCGTGGTATTGTAAAAGTTGCAGCAGTTAAAGCACCAGGTTTTGGTGACCGTCGTAAAGCAATGCTTCAAGACATCGCTACTTTAACAAACGGTACCGTCATTTCTGAAGAAATTGGTATGGAGCTTGAAAAAGCAACTTTAGAAGACTTAGGTCAAGCTAAACGTGTTGTTATTTCTAAAGATACAACGATTATTATTGACGGTGTAGGCGATGACGAAGATATCAAAGCACGTGTATCTCAAATTCGTGGTCAAATCGAAGAAACTAGCTCAGATTACGACAAAGAGAAACTTCAAGAACGTTTAGCTAAACTAGCTGGCGGTGTTGCGGTTATCAAAATCGGCGCAGCAACTGAAATTGAAATGAAAGAGAAGAAGTTCCGTGTTGAAGATGCATTACATGCAACGCGTGCTGCTATCGAAGAAGGTGTTGTAGCTGGCGGTGGTGTTGCGCTTGTTCGTGCCGCTTCTTTAATTAAAGATCTTGAAGGTGCTAACGAAGATCAAACACACGGTATTAACGTTGCTATTCGTGCAATGGAAGCGCCATTACGTCAAATTGTTAACAACTGTGGTGATGAGTCTTCAGTGGTTTTAAACGAAGTAAGAAGTGGTGAAGCAAACTACGGTTATAATGCAGGCAACAGTACTTACGGTGATATGTTAGAAATGGGTATTTTAGACCCAGCTAAAGTAACACGTAGTGCGTTACAATTTGCCGCGTCTATTGCTGGTTTAATGTTGACTACTGAAGCGATGATTACAGATGCTCCTCAAGAAGCGGCTGCTGCTCCAGCTATGCCTGATATGGGCGGTATGGGCGGTATGGGTGGCATGATGTAATTTTAACTGGTCTAAAACCTTGATTACGGCGTTACTTTGTTACTCGTTTAAGAGAGACTAAACGTCGTAATAAAGTGCCTTGTACTAAAGGTTTTATCCAGTGTTAAAATACTTACTTCACTTGTAGATAGTAGATGTAGATATTAGAGATAGAAAGCTCACTTCGGTGAGCTTTTTTGTTTTAGGGAAAGATGATAATTGCAGATTTGTGCGCATTGCTGACGTTAGCTACTGGTTATTCTTTCGGTCAAGTGATAGCCAATAGCTTACCTTCGCTTTTGAGTTAATGACGGCAGTTCAGAGCCTATTGCGGACA
>CAWVWK010000154.1:0-6238 GCA_963933725.1 uncultured Colwellia sp. | reverse complement strand
TAAATTCAGAATCGGGCTATTCGATTCTCGTTTCTTCTCGCTCTTCTCTTTCTTCTCTTTTTTCTAAAAAAAAACCTCGCATCTACAACCTAAATAATTAGTGTGTAGTGCGAGGTTTATTTATCTTTAGCTATATAACCAATTACTTAGCTTGTGAGTCGCTTGGTTCAGATAAGTCCGGTGCTACAGTTTTCGCTTCAGGCTCTGCTTCTGTTTTAGATGGCGTCGTACCATTTGATGAACCTGAGTTTTTATCATCATCTGATGAGTCCCAGTCACTTGGTTTGCGTACATCAACTCTTGCCATTAAATCATCGATTTGAAGCGCATCAATCGTTTCATACTTCATTAGAGCATCTTTCATTGTATGTAATACATCAATGTTATCTTTTAAGAACTGTTCAGCTCTAGCGTAGTTTCTATCTAATAAGTCTTTTATTTCTTGGTCAATTTCTTTAGCCGTTTCATTAGACATATGAATAGATTTTGAAGAAGAACGCCCTAAGAAAACCTCACCTTCTTCTTCCGCAAAAAGCATAGGTCCCATTTTTTCAGATAGACCCCACTGCGTTACCATACGACGAGCGATGTTAGTTGCACGCTCGATATCATTAGAAGCACCGGTTGAAACTTTCTCGCTACCATAAATAAGATCTTCAGCGATTCGTCCACCGTATAAAGACGAAATATTACTCTCTAAATGCTGTTTAGAGTGACTAAATCTATCTTGCTCTGGCAAATACATAGTAACACCTAAAGCACGACCACGAGGAATGATACTTACTTTATACACTGGGTCATGATCAGGTACTAAACGACCAACAATCGCGTGCCCTGCTTCATGATAAGCAGTCATTTCTTTTTCTGACTCGCTCATTACCATTGAACGGCGCTCTGAGCCCATCATGATTTTATCTTTGGCTTTATCAAATTCATTCATGCTTACCACACGTTTTGCCGTGCGCGCTGAGAATAAGGCGGCTTCGTTAACTAAATTAGCTAAATCTGCACCAGAGAAACCAGGTGTACCACGGGCGATAACAGATGCTTTTACATCGTCGCCTAGCGGAACTTTACGCATATGAACTTTTAAGATTTGCTCTCTACCACGAATATCAGGTAAGCCAACAGTTACTTGACGGTCGAAACGACCAGGTCTTAGTAACGCTGGGTCAAGAACGTCTGGACGGTTAGTTGCAGCAATAACGATAACGCCTTCGTTACCTTCAAAACCATCCATTTCTACCAACATTTGGTTTAGTGTTTGCTCTCTTTCATCGTGTCCGCCACCAACACCTGCGCCACGTTGGCGACCTACAGCATCGATTTCATCAATAAAGATGATACAAGGTGCAGACTTTTTAGCTTGTTCAAACATGTCTCGCACACGTGATGCACCCACACCAACAAACATTTCAACAAAATCTGAGCCTGAAATCGTAAAGAAAGGCACTTTCGCTTCACCAGCTATTGCTTTAGCAAGTAGTGTTTTACCTGTACCAGGTTGACCTACTAATAAAATACCCGATGGTATTCTGCCCCCTAATTTTTGGAATTTATTAGGTTCACGTAAGTAGTCAACAAGCTCGCTTACCTCTTCTTTCGCTTCATCACAACCGGCAACATCGTCAAAGGTTGTTTTAACTTGCTCTTCACTAAGCTGTCTGGCTTTACTTTTACCAAAAGACATCGCGCCTTTTCCGCCACCACCTTGCATTTGACGCATGAAAAATATCCATACACCAATAAGGAGAATCATAGGGAACCATGACACAAAGATAGTGGTTAAAAAACTTGTTTCTTCAGGCAATGGGCCTTTTGCTTTAACACCATTTTTAACAAGATCATTTATTAGATCAGAGTCGAAACCACCAGGGATATTTGTAAGGAAGCTTTCACCACCGCGCTTAGTCCCAGTTATTTTCCCATCACGACCTACTATCACGTCGGTAATTTGTCCCTGTCTGACATCCGTAATAAATCGGGTATAGTCTATTTCTTGTTCGTTGTTTGAATTAGGAGAGAACCCCTTAAAAACAGACATCAGAACAACTGCTATCACCAACCATAAAATAAGATTTTTTGCCATATCGCTCAACTTAATGACCTCTTTGAATTCGATTTTAAAAATAAACTTTTTGAGACTAGGTAGTTATTTTTCTTTCTCATAAAGTTGCTACGTTTACGAGTTAAATTATTAATATTTACCTAATAAAAGCTATATATTGAGACCAATTTACTACAATTCAAGTCTCGTCGCTAATTAGTTTTAACATTTTACACAACTTGTAACATTTAACTTCTATCATGAAGCATATTATTTTATCAACTCTTAGCCTTTAAAGCCTGTTGCTACAAGGTATACTTCTCTTGAACGCGCACGAGAAGAATCTGGTTTTCTTGTTTTCACGGTTTTAAACTGTGCGCGTACTTCTTTCATAAAAGCCTCAAAACCAGCCCCTTGAAATACTTTGACGATAAATGAACCATTGGTTTTTAGTACATCATTACACATGTCTAGTGCTAATTCGACTAAATACATACTGCGTGCAGAATCAGCACTCTCATTACCGGTCATGTTCGCCGCCATATCAGATAAAACCACATCGATGTTCTTGCCGTTTATTCTTTTTAATAAAGCATTTAAAACGGCTTCTTCACGAAAGTCACCTTGTAGGAAGTCTACGCCAACGATGGCATCCATAGATAAAATATCACAAGCGATAACAAGCCCTTCACCGCCCACGGCTTTAACCGCGTATTCTGACCAACCACCAGGTGCTGCCCCTAAATCGACAACGTTCATACCTGGCTTAATTAATTTATCTTTGTTATTAATTTCTTCAAGCTTAAACACAGCTCGTGAGCGTAGCCCTAATCGCTGTGCTTTTTTTACATACTCATCGTCAAAATGTTCTTGCATCCAACGTTGAGAACTATTGGTTAATTTCTTTTTTGTCATGCTCTTAAGGGTAAACCTTTTTCTAACTGTTATTTTCGCATTATAGCAAAAGATATAAGTGTTGGGGCTCTATTTTTAAAGTGAATATGCTTAAATTCAATGAGACTAAACAGTCAAGATCTCTAAGATTAAAAAACCATGTATTGGTATTATCAACAGTTGGTGATAAAATACACTTAATTAAAGCTAACGTATAACGAAACTATTAATGAACTTAACCAAAAAACAAATTCAACACCTAAAAGGTGTAGCACATTCACTTAAACCTATTGTTTTATTAGGAAATAATGGATTAACCGAAGCAGTCGTTGCTGAAATAGACTATGCATTAAATCATCATGAATTAATCAAAGTGAAAATTCCAACAGACGATAGAGATAACAAGGCCCTTATTGTAGAAGCTATTTGTAGAGAAACAGAAGCAACTAAAGTACAAGTCATTGGTAAAACACTTGTAATCTACCGTGTAAGCCCTGAACAAAAAATTAGAATTCCAAAAATTTAAAGATAAATATTTTTAATTAAACAACATCTAAATAAAAAAGAGCTAAATACTAATTAGCTCTTTTTTTTACTTTATGTTTTGCTTGTATCGACTTACTTAACTGTGATTTTCTCTGCTTAGGTTTTTAAACTCTTTTTAGGCTTTTCATCCCAGCTTTTACTTTTTCGGTAAAATAACTCCCTCAAACATTTCATCTATCTCTTCTTGTGTTTTAAGCATCATGGCTTCTGAAACAGTATTTTTATTTAAGTGTGGTGCAAAACGCCCGATAAAATCGAACATGTAACCGCGCAAAAATGTGCCTCGCCTAAACCCTATTTTAGTCATGCTGGAATTAAATAAGTGACTTGCGTCAATCGCAATAAGATCACCATCAATTTTAGGATCGAAAGACATACTCGCTATAACCCCCACACCAACACCTAATCGAACATAGGTTTTAATAACATCAGCATCCGTAGCCGTAAAAGCGATTTTAGGTTTCTCACTTTCTTTATTAAAAGCAGTATCGAGCTCTGAACGCCCAGTAAAACCAAAACCGTATGTCACAAGTGAATATTTAGCTATCTCTGAAATCGTTAATTTGTCTACCGACAAAAGCGGATGTCCTGGTTTGACAACAATACTTCGATTCCAGTGATAACAAGGTAGCATCACGATATCGTTATATAGATGTAATGACTCTGTCGCTATCACAAAGTCTGCTTTACCTCGGGCTGCCGATTCACTAATTTGCGTTGGTGTGCCTTGAGACATATGTAACGATACTTTGGGGTATTTTTGTATAAAGCCCTCAATAACATCAGGTAAAGCATATCGAGCTTGAGTATGTGTTGTCGCAATCCGCAAAGTCCCTTCGTTGGGCAAGGTATACTCATTGGCGACTTCTTTAATAGCGGCGACTTTCGAAAGAACTTGTGTGGCGATTTCTATGATTTCTAAACCAGGGTCGGTAATATGCGTTAGGTGCTTACCACTTCGACCAAATATTTGTACACCCAACTCATCTTCAAGCATGCGTACTTGCTTAGAAATACCTGGTTGAGAGGTGTAAAGGCTTTCTGCGGTGGCAGATACGTTCAAGTTATTATTCATTACTTCAACGATATATTTTAATTGCTGCAATTTCATAGGGAGCTTATTCTTATTTTGCTTATAACAAAATAATATACTTAATTGTAAATTTATACCATCTCTTTATGCAACTGCCTCCATTACACTAAAAGCGCTTTTCTATTCTGTACCTTTTGCAATTTCCTTATAAACCTATTCTTTCTAAAAAAGGTCAGTATCGCAAAAATTAAATATTCAACTAAACTATAATAATAACTAGAGAAAACCCCGAAAGAACTCGTCAATTTGACTTAACTAAAACCTAACTTTAAAAGAGATCATATGTTATTTATCGTTATCGGTTTGTTCGTTTGTTTAATCATTTTTGTGGTGGTTGTTAGTTCTATACGCCAACTCAAAGAGAAACAGCAAGCTGAAAAGCGTGCCAGAATTGCTAAGCAAAAATTGTTAATGGATGAAAATGAGCAACTCCTCCTTCAGCTAAGCAATTTGCCCTGTAGTCATAACATGTACGTTATTTTACACAAACGCAGTTTAAATGCGGCGTTGAGAATTCAAGACATCCTTCCTTCCACGTTAGGCATCAGCAACAAAGTAGACGAGTTGTCTAAAAGAGTAAAACAGTCAGAAGAAGCAGCTAAACATCAATCAGTTAATTTTGATGAAACCTTTACCTTACCAGACGATGATAAACAATTAATTGGGCTATTACAGTGCATTAAAAAAGTGCGTCTTACATTAAAGTCAGAACATGCTAAAGGAGCGATCGATCCAGTGACCTATAATGAAGAAGAAAATCGTTATAGTGAAATTCAACTTAGGATTAATGTGGAAACAAATATCAAGCGTGGCATTCAAGCCAAAAACAAAGGACTTAATGGCTCAGCCAGACAGTTTTTTGATAAATGTCTTACCACACTTGCAAAATACCCAAAGCAAAACGAGTACGCAACCTTGAAACAAGACGAGGTTAAAGCATTACTCAATGAAATAAACGAAACATTAAAAAACACACCTCCGGCCTCCAATACAGAGGATAAAAGTCTAGACGAAAATGTTGATGAACTTGATCTTATGTTCCAACCAAAGAAAAAATGGTAAACACTGATTATTAAAAATCAATAAAAATTAATAAAACATTCAAGTACATAAAATTGATTCAAAAAGTTTTATATAATGGTTATGATATACCCATATAACGATTTACGCTCTGGTTACATGGTGCCTTTGTGCAAAAAATAAACGTCATTAATTTACCTTCATTTCTTAGAAAAACACTTAAAGCCTTCGCCCTTAAAGCCGAGATAAGAGAACTCGGTTGTGAACTCAATCGTATTGGCCGTTCAAGAAACTGGCAATTGAAAGCGACCTTTGAGCAAATACAATCGATCATTACTTTTATCAACGAAAGCAATGAACCCAGTTGGCAATGGCTTGCCAGCCTACTTTCTTGTCAATACCATGATTTAAGTCACGAGCATTTAGTTGAAGTTGCCAACTCACTCTCATCAATTACCGTTGCCAGCATTATGGCAAGAACGGACTGCACTATTGCTCAAGCAAGAAAAGTGTTGGATGAAATAGAGGATATGGGTTAGATAAGTAGGAAGCTGTCTGTTGAAGCTATCAGTTGAAAGCTGTCAGTTTGAAGCTGTCAGTTTGAAGTTAAGAGCGAAGACACAAGCTCGTTTTCTGGT
>CAWVWK010000153.1:0-6265 GCA_963933725.1 uncultured Colwellia sp. | reverse complement strand
CTGGTTCATAATCTAAGTTCGCTGAAAGCCATCGTTCAGCTTGTTCTAGGGTTAGCTCTTTTCTCATGGCGTAATCGATAACTTGTTCTTTAGTTAATTTTGCTACGGCAAAATATTTAGCATCAGGGTGAGCAAAGTACCAACCACTAACAGCAGCGCCAGGCCACATGGCATAACTTGAAGTTAACTGCATACCAATATTTTCTTCTACATTGAGCAATTCCCAAAGCACACCTTTTTCAGTATGCTCTGGGCAGGCAGGGTATCCTGGGGCTGGTCTAATACCTTGGTAGTTTTCACGGATTAAGTCGTCATTCTGCAGTTTTTCATCAGCGGCATAACCCCAATATTCTTTACGAATTTGCTCGTGTAAATATTCAGCAGTTGCTTCGGCTAATCGGTCGGCAACGGCTTTTAATAAAATACTATTATAGGTATCGTGGTTTTCATCAAAGGCTTTAACCAATTCATCTGCGCCAAACCCTGCCGATACAGCAAAGCCGCCCACGTAATCTTTAATACCCGAACCTTCAAGGGCTATGTAGTCAGACAAACAACGGTTGTATTGACCTGCTGGCTTTTTACTTTGCTGTCGTAAATGATGAAGTTTAGTTAGTTGCTCACTTCGAGATTCATCTTTATAAACAACAATGTCATCATCAATTCGATTGGCACTAAATAAGCCAAATACTGCTTTTGCCTTAACACTGCCTTTACAGATAATGTCGTCAAGCATGGCATTTGCATCATCAAATAAACGTGTTGCTTCTTCACCGATAACTTCGTGACGTAATATTAAAGGGTATTTACCTGATAACTGCCATGTCATGAAAAATGGTGTCCAGTCGATATAACTTCTTACTATCGATAAATCAATATCATCAAGAATTGTTACCCCTAATTTATGCGGCTTTTTCGGGGTGTAATTTTCAAAAGAAATTGGCGCACCATTTGCTCTTGCATCAGTTAAACTGAGTAAACTTGAACGAGGCCCTTTTTTATAATGGCGTTCTCGAACACGTTCATACTCTTGTTGTGTTGTTGCAAAAAAACTTTCTCTATGTTCTTTTGAAATAAGTTGGCCAACTACTGAAACTGCGCGAGAGGCATTAGCGACATAAGTAACGGGATGTTGATATTGAGGCGCTATTTTAACAGCAGTATGAGCTTTAGATGTCGTCGCCCCGCCAATGAGTAGGGGTAAATCAAAACCTTGTCGTTTCATCTCTTTAGCAACATGCACCATTTCATCAAGTGATGGCGTAATTAAACCTGACAAACCAATTGCATCGACTTTTTCCTCTCTGGCGACACGCAATATGTCCTCACAAGAAACCATGACACCTAAATCGATAATCTCATAGTTATTACACTGTAAAACAACGCCAACAATATTTTTACCAATATCGTGTACATCACCCTTTACTGTCGCCAATAGCACTTTACCATTGGTTGAAGCTTCAAGTTTTTCTGCTTCTATAAAAGGATTTAAATGTGCTACGGCTTGCTTCATAACTCGCGCTGACTTCACCACTTGTGGTAAGAACATTTCACCCGCGCCAAATAAGTCGCCAACGGTGTTCATGCCATCCATAAGCGGGCCTTCAATGACATCTAGTGGGCGCACTGAAGCAAGCCTTGCTTCTTCGGTGTCTTCAATTATATATTCATTAATACCTTTAACTAACGCATAAGATAAACGCTCTTGAATAGGTAGCTCTCGCCAAGATAAATCTATTGCAGAGCTTTTTCCGTTCGACATGGAGGCGTATTCTTGGGCAATATCAAGTAAACGCTCTGTAGCGCCATCATCGCTGTTTTGAATAACATCTTCTACAGCTAAACGAAGCTTCTCAGGTATATCAGAATAAATAGCAAGCTGACCAGCATTAACGATGCCCATGTCCATGCCATTTTTAATCGCGTGATATAAGAAAACGGCATGAATCGCTTCTCGAACAGGGTTGTTGCCTCGAAAAGAGAAAGAGACATTTGATACACCACCTGAAATCATAGCGTAAGGAAGGTTTTTCTTGATATCTGCTACCGCTTCAATGAAGTCAACCGCATAATTATTATGCTCTTCTATACCTGTTGCCACGGCAAATATATTTGGGTCAAAGATAATATCTTCTGGTGGAAAGCCTATTTCATCAACTAGGATATGATAAGCACGTTTACAAATTTCAAACTTTCTTTCGCGCGTATCAGCCTGCCCTTCTTCATCAAATGCCATTACAATCATTGCTGCGCCATAACGACGAATAAGTTCTGCTTGCTCTCTGAAGTTTTCTTCACCTTCTTTTAAGCTAATTGAGTTAACAACCCCCTTACCTTGTATGCATTTTAAGCCAGCTTCTAAAATATCCCATTTAGAAGAGTCAATCATGATAGGCACTTTGGCAATATCCGGCTCGCCGGCAATTAAATTTAAGAAACGCACCATAGCTTGCTTTGAATCAAGCATGCCTTCATCCATATTAATATCGATTATTTGAGCGCCATTCTCTACCTGTTGTAATGCAACCGCTATTGCCTGATCGTAATTCTCTTCTTTAATGAGGCGTTTAAAAATAGCTGAGCCAGTGACGTTTGTTCTCTCCCCTACGTTAACAAATAAAGAGTCATCTACAATAGTAAGTGCTTCTAAACCTGATAACCTGCAGGCTACCTTACGTTTTGTTATTTTTCTTGGTGCAAGCTTTGCAACACTGTCTGCCATACCTTTAATATGTTCAGGCGTAGTACCACAACATCCACCAATAATATTTAGAAAGCCTGAGCTAGCCCACTCTGCAACATGGGTATTCATGTCCTCTACAGTAAAATCGTATTCGCCAAAAGCGTTAGGTAACCCCGCATTTGGATGGGCAGAAACAGCCACTTCAGAAATACGGCTTAACTCTTCAACATATTGTCTAAGCTCTACCGGCCCTAAAGCACAGTTAAGTCCAAATGAAATCGGTTTAGCGTGACGAAGTGCATTGTAAAAAGCTTCGGTTGTTTGTCCTGACAAGGTTCTACCTGAAGCATCGGTTATTGTGCCAGAAATCATTACAGGTAGACGAGTTTGCCGCTCTGCAAAAACTGCTTCTACGGCAAAAATAGCGGCTTTAGCATTTAAGGTATCGAAGATAGTTTCGACTAAAATAATATCGCTACCGCCCTCTATTAAAGCGCGAGTTGATTCTATATAGGCTTCTTTTAATTCATCAAAATTAACATTACGAAAAGCAGGATCGTTTACATCAGGTGAAATAGAGCAAGTTCTATTTGTTGGGCCGAGTACACCTGCAACAAAGCGTGGTTTATCGGGTGTTTTTTTATTATATTCATTGGCGGCTTCACGTGCTATTTTCGCTGCTGCAAAGTTAATTTCAGCGCTGATGTCTGCCATGTCATAATCTGCCATGGCAATAGTGGTTGCATTAAACGTATTGGTTTCAAGAATATCTGCGCCAGCTTCAAGGTATGATAAATGAATAGATTTAATGACATCTGGCTGTGTTAAAACGAGTAAATCGTTATTACCTTTTAGATCACTGTGCCAATCTGCAAATCGCTCTCCTCGATAATCTTGCTCTTCAAATTTGTAAGCTTGAATCATGGTACCCATTGCACCATCAAGGATAAGGATATTTTCTTCAAGTTGTTGCTCTAATAATGTGAAGCTAGAGGATTTTTTCATTTTACTTCCAGTTATATAATCAATGCATTCGAGAAAAATTTAAATGATACAAATTCACAAGATACAAGTTTAAAAGGTACAAATTTAAAGGTTTAAGTTAAAGGTTTAAGTTTAAAAGTAATGTCGTGTTAAGTATTGTGATTGGTACCTGTAATGATGACGTTAACTTTTGGCTGCTTAATTTTTTATTTACTAGCTCTTTATTTGTTTAATATTACTTGAATCTAATTCGTATGGTGTTATTTGATATACATAGTAGTTTAGCCAATTGGTAAACAGTAAACTTCCATGGCTTCGCCAAGAACCAATAGGTGTTTTACTTGGATCATTATCTTTATAATAATTTTTAGGTATTAAGGTATTTTCATCGTTTTTTAAATCCCTTAAAAACTCTTCATGCAATGTAGATGTGTCGTATTCAGGATGACCCGTTAAATAGACTTGTCTTTTATTTTTACTGGCTGCCAAGTAAACACCTGCTTCTTCAGAAGTGGCTAGTACGTCTAGATTTGCAATACTTTGATAATCTTGCTTGGCAATATTGCCATAACGAGAATGAGGAACATTAAAGCTTTCGTCAAAGCCTCGTGTTAACGGCTCTTTATTATCAAGTGGCTGATGATGAAATACACCTGAAAGTTTGCTTTCTCGTAAATGTCTATTTAAACCATAATGATGAAATAATGCGGCATGTGCTGCCCAACACGAAAACATGGTTGATGTAACATTTTTTTCTGCCCAGTCGAACACTTCACAAATTTTGTCCCAGAAGCTCACCTCTTGATAATCCAATAAAGCAAGTGGCGCCCCTGTAATAATTAAACCATCGTAATGCTTATGTTTTATGTCATCGAACAAACAATAAAAGTTATCTAAATGCTCTGACGGGGTATGTTTCGACTCTTGATTATGAATACGTACAAATTCAATATTAATTTGTAAAGGTGTATTAGAGAGCATACGTAAAATTTGAATTTCGGTTTCAATTTTATTCGGCATTAAATTAAGTATCGCTACCTGCATAGGCCTAATTTCTTGACCCGCAGCACGATGTTCTGACATAACAAAGATATTTTCATTTGCCAGCACAGACAGAGCTGGTAATCGGTCAGGGATTTTAATTGGCATAATATTACCTCTATTTGCCTTAACGAATGCCTATGTAAACAGTTTCACTCAGAACTTTAGATATGTCAACATCTAAACGTATAGACGTCTAAATGATTTTGTAGTACCACCGTTAACCATTTGTAATCACATATCGTACTTTATCTTTGACTTAACCTTTTAGTTTAGCCTTAACTCTGTCAATATAAGCCCTTCAACATTACGTTAAATGATCGTTAGGTAATAAATTTCGTGAGCATTAATCAAAGACAATTTGCACAATTACAAGAAATGGGCATTTCCTTATGGAAAAGTCGTCAAAGTGTAAATTTATCTGAGCTTTCTGATCAGGACTCATCAAGTACAATCGACGCTGAACAACGAGCAAAGGCTAATACCAACCTAGATAAAAAATCAGCTGACGCTTCTTTAAAGTCGGACAATTCGCATACAAAAATTTCTTTAGAAGCCATTCATACCTCAGCTTTTTTTCACAATGTATTAAAAGTTATAGATATTAGCGTCGGTGAAGTCACAGAAGAAAATAATCACCTTAATATGGGTTTATTTAATTGGCACTTCAAAGCCTATGATGACGTTCAAAAGGCCTTACTAAATGACAATGTGATGAGTTATCAAAATAACAGTTTAGTTACTCCTTCAATTGAACAGATAAAATCCTCACCAGCGCTTAAAAAAGCGTTATGGTTAACGATATCCAAAAATATCCTTTAAAAAGAACGCAACACAATGACAGTAAAATCAACCTATCATTTTTCAACTCTTATTGAGCAAGACTTAAATGTTCTTATGCCCATAGAACTCGCTTGTCATTCTCACCCTTGGAGTGAAAAAACCTTTAAAAGCTGTATTGGTGGCCGTTACTTTGGTGAAAAGCTTCACATCGAAAATGCTTTAAAAGGCTTTTATGTTGCCGAGTTTATTATTGACGAAGCAACTTTAATGGATATTTGTGTATCACCAAGTGAGCAAGGTAATGGTTATGGTAAAGCGTTATTAAACCAGTTTATCGGCCAAGCCAAATCACGTGGTGCGGTTAAAATATTTTTAGAAGTTAGATCTAAGAATATCAGTGCACAAATGCTTTACATGAATGCAGGCTTTATAGAGACAGGAAGGCGCACAGGTTATTACCCGAGTGCTTCTGGTTTTGGCTATGAAGATGCGATTGTGATGTGTTTGACTGTTTAAGTTCTCAACGTAAAGATAAGCTTCGAGAAGCGAGTTTTCGAGTTACAAGTAAGCTCAAGACAAAAGTCCGGTTTACTCGCAGATTCCACCCAACACAACGGTGGAATGACGGTAATTCAACAAACTCTAGCTGTCTCTTT
Source organism: uncultured Colwellia sp. (assembly GCA_963933725.1). Lineage (GTDB taxonomy): Bacteria > Pseudomonadota > Gammaproteobacteria > Enterobacterales > Alteromonadaceae > Colwellia. The sequence goes on along the minus strand of CAWVWK010000153.1, from coordinate 118 downwards.
CTCTTTTCCTTAAGCCCTTAAGAGAAAGATAAAGCTGTAAGTTTTAAGCTTTTAGCTGTCAGTTTGACAGCTTTTAACTTCAAACTTACAGCTGTCTCTTATTCCCCTTCTAATAAAT
>CAWVWK010000152.1:0-6364 GCA_963933725.1 uncultured Colwellia sp. | reverse complement strand
TGATCTTGAGCAAATAACTTAGCAAGTACATCTGTGCCTTGCTGATCAATAAATGCCTGTCTTAGCGTGTTTTGTAAAGCAAAATCGAGTACTGAGTTCATTTTACCTTGCTTGGTAAAGCGACTAAGTGATGCAGGGTCAAAGTCATATACTTCACCAAACATAAAGAAATTCTCTATGCCAATGTCATGGGCATGGTTAAGTAAGGCCGGTGAAAAGGCTTGCCAAAACTCCATATTAACGTGCTTAACGGTATCAATTCTAAAACCATCGGGTTTGAATTCATCCACAATGGCTTTATAGATTTCAATCATACCTTTTTCAGCAACTTCACTATTGGTATCGACATCATCAAGGCCTGAAAAATCACCACGTAAAGCACTTTCTCCGGCCCAATGTGAGTCCCCTTGGTTATGATAAACCTCGGTACTATTTAGCCATTGAGGATATTTTAATGTTTCATTGCCTGGCTGAATAAAAGGCGTATAGGTATCACCCTTTGCCACTTGTGCTAAAGATTTGAACGGGCAATTTTTCTCTTCAAAAAGCCATTCATTGCCACTTTCACCATGACACTCTTTATACTTGATTACATCTGCTGTGTGATTAGTAATAATATCAAAAAACACTTTCATATTACGTTTATGTGCTTGCTCAATAAAGTGTTTTAATTCTGCATTACTACCTAAATGCGGATCGATTTCTGTAAAGTCTAATATCCAATAACCATGATAACCTGAGGTACCATCTTGCATTGCTTGGTTACGTAATATAGGTGTTAGCCAAACAGCAGTAACCCCCATATTATCGAGGTAATCAAGTTTAGCGGTTAACCCATTAAGATCTCCACCGTGATACATACCTTTATGTGTAACATCAAGACCTCCGTGCGATAAAGCACGTTTTTTATCGTCTGCTTTTGCACCTAGGTCGTTACTTTTATCGCCATTTTCAAAACGGTCAGGTAAAACAAAGTAAAAAACTTCCTCTTGAAAGCTACGTTGTTGATAAGGTGCTAACTTCATCGCTTTCGCTTCAAGTTGCTGTGCAGTGTTTAACGCGACTGAATCTTTTTCAGCGGCGACACCATGCAAGGCATAAACACATGAAAAAGCCGTAAAGGCGGTCAATAATTTCGATTTAAAGTATGTACGCATTAAAGCTTCCTATTCGATAAATATAGTGAAAAAGCAATCAAGAGATCTTAAATTAACTTGCTAGTTTTGCATAAAAGCAACCGTATGCTGGCATGTCAATCGTACCGTTATCCAGTGTGCCGCTACTAAGTTGATGCTCGGTTAATATGGTTGATTTTTTTATGTCCTGTTCAATGCTAGCAACTGAAAAGCTCTGTTGCTCTTGGGTAAAGTTGAAGCAAACAAATAGCTTCTCTTGTACACCCTCATCATTAACATAGGTACGTACAAAAGCTAAAATTTCTTCTGGTGTATCAATAAAAGCAATATCTCCGTACAATAATGCTGGCTGCTGTTTACGCCATTGATTAAAGTGCCTATAGCTATTTAACACCGAATTTTCATCAGCCTCTTGCACATTTACCGCTTTGTCGTAATGCTCGCTTGAAACTGGTAACCAAGGTTTTGCTGAACTAAAGCCAGCATTAACGGATTTATCTTCCCAAGGATGTGGCGTTCTGCAGCCATCGCGCCCTTTAAATTGTGGCCAAAAAGCAATTCCGTATGGGTCTTGAATATCTTCATAGGCAACATCGGCTTCTGGCAAACCTAATTCTTCACCTTGATAGCTACAAATACTTCCTCTTAACGAAGAAATCATCGCATATAACATTTTGGCAAAGACAACGGTCTGCTCTTTTGATTGCACATTGTTTTCATCTGACCACCTCGAAACAACACGCTCCACATCATGGTTAGATACCGCCCAACATGGCCAGCCATCACTTACTCTGCTTTCTAGCGTTTCAACAACTTGTCGTATATAACGAGTGCTAAAATCATCTGTTAATAAGTCAAAGCTATAACCCATATGCAAGCGGCCATTTCCTTGAGTGTATTCGGCCATAGTCTTCAGTGAGTCTTCTGAAGAAATCTCACCTAATGCTACTGTATTAGGGTACTTGTTTAGTAATGAGCGAATAGATTCAATGAAGCCAATATTTTCATCTTGGGTATTGTTGAAGTAATGATATTGATAAGCATAAGGATTCTTTTCATCGAAACCAATACTTTGTCTTAGCTCTTTCGGTTTAGCTGGATTATCTCTAAGTAACTTGTCATGAAAACAGAAGTTTATCGCATCAAGCCTAAAACCATCTACGCCACGCTTTAACCAAAACTCAACATTATCTAATACTGCTTTTCTAACTTCACTGTTGTGAAAGTTTAAATCGGGTTGACTCGACAGGAAGTTATGCAAGTAATACTGCTGACGACGAGGGTTCCAAGTCCAGCCAGTACCTCCAAAAATAGATAACCAGTTGTTAGGAGCTGTGCCATCTTCTTTCGCATCGGCCCAAACATACCAGTCGGCTTTATCGTTTTCTGTGTCTTCACGGCTTTCAAGAAACCATTGGTGTTGATCGGAGGTATGACTTAATACCTGATCGACCATGATTTTAATACCGTGTTCATGAGCCACTTTAATCAGGCTATCAAAATCATCAAGGGTACCAAAAATTGGGTCTACATCACGATAATCGCTGATGTCGTAACCAAAATCTTTCATGGGAGATTTAAAAAAAGGAGAAATCCAAATAGCATCTACGCCTAAGCTAGCAATATAAGGCATTTTACTAATAATACCGGGTAAATCACCGATACCATCGGCATTACTATCACAAAAGCTTCTTGGGTAAATTTGATAAATTACCGCGCCACGCCACCATATTTGATTTGTCATACAACATTCCATAGATTTCATTAAGTTTTTATGTGTTAATTTTTTATTTTAATCACTTTTTAATTAAACCAAGCTTTACGGAGGTTATATCGAAGTGCACATAAGAAGATTAGTTAAGAATACTCAATTCATTAAAAAGGTCATAGGGTCTGCATACGTATGTATAAATAAAAATTGTGACTGCATACGTATGCAAACTATTGTTGTATAGATAATATGGTTACTATCACTTTCATAACGAAAATTATATACAAGGTACTTTATGCGCTCTATCACGCACTATGTTCTACAACGTATCACGCTTATGGCATTGCTTTGCTCATTCGCCCTGCTTTCTTTTCAGAGTTTTGCCAATAGCGACACGAATAACTATATAAAGCATCATGTTAAAGGTGACTCGGTTTACATTTCAACAACCGAAAACACTCTAAAATTAAGTCACTATGGCCACAATGCAATTGAAGTACATTACCTTTCGAACAGCCCTAATAATGCTTATGACAATCTACCTTCTTTTGCAATTAAAGAAGATGCTAAACAGCAACCTTTTGTCATTTTTGAGACATCGAGTTCTCTTACCCTGCAAAGTAACAAACTTAAAGCTGTTATCCAAAAATCCCCTTTTACTATTCACTACTATCAAGATGAAAAACTACTGCTTAAAGAAACGGGTTACTTTTCTGGATTGACCTTAGACACTGATGAAAACAAAACTCCAACACCTATACAAGGGGTTCGTTTTGCATTAATGCCCAATGAAAAGCTTCTTGGCGGCGGAGAACGTGTACTTGGCATGGATAGACGAGGCCATCGTATGCCGCTATATAATCGCGCGCATTATGGTTACACCACCGAATCCAATCAAATGAATTTTAGTTTACCTGCTGTTATGTCGAGTAATAAATACATCTTACTTTTTGATAACTCCGCAAAAGGGTGGATGGATTTAGGTAACACCGAAAAAAACACTATGCAGTTTGAAGCGGTTTCAGGCAGAAGCGCTTATATTGTCTTTTCTGGTGATTCCTACCCAAACCTTATTCATAACTATGTTGAACTAACAGGCAAGCAACCTATGCCGCCGCGTTGGGCGCTAGGTAACTATGCATCAAGGTTTGGTTATAAAAGCGAGAAGCAAGTACGAGACACAGTGAATAAATTCATCGAAAAAGACTTCCCTCTCGACGCGCTCATTCTTGATTTATATTGGTTTGGTAAAGACATAAAAGGCCATATGGGTAACTTAGATTGGGATAAAGAAGCATTCCCTAACCCCGTTAAAATGATCAATGACATTAAAAATCAAGGTGTCAATACAGTACTCATTACTGAGCCTTTTGTCCTTACAACTTCTAAAAAATGGTCGGATGCAACTCAGCAAGAAGCGTTAGCTAAAGATGAAAACGGACAACCTAAAACCTTCGACTTTTATTTTGGTAACACGGGTTTAATTGATGTATTTAGTCACAAAGGAGAGCAATGGTTTTCAGATATCTACAGTAAATTATACCAACAAGGTGTCGCTGGTTGGTGGGGTGATTTAGGTGAGCCCGAAGTACATCCAAGTGATACATTACATACATTAAAAGATGGTTCAGTGGTTAATGCTGATGCTATACATAATGTTTATGGTCATCAGTGGGCAAAAATGGTTTATGACAATCAATTAACGCTTGCTCCAAATAAACGCCCTTTTATTTTAATGCGCTCTGGTTTCGCTGGTTCACAACGTTACGGTATGATCCCATGGACAGGTGATGTAAGTCGTTCTTGGGGTGGATTAAAACCTCAAGTAGAACTTAGCCTACAGATGGGCGTGCTAGGCATGGCTTATACGCATTCTGACCTAGGTGGCTTTGCCGGTGGTGATACCTTCGATAAAGAAATGTATATTCGCTGGCTTCAATATGGTGTTTTCCAACCTATTTATCGCCCACATGCACAAGATAGTATCGCGCCTGAAGTGGTTTTTCATGACCAAGAAACACAAGATATTTTGCGAAAGTTTATTAAACTAAGATATCAATTATTGCCTTATAACTACACTTTAGCTTATCAAAATAGCACTACAGGTATGCCATTAATGCGTCCGCTTTTCTTTGAAGAAAAAGGAGAAGAGAAAGGCAAAGAAAGTACTATAACTAACCATATGGCCACGATGGATAATGCCAGTAGTTATTTATGGGGTGATGCTTTTCTGGTAACCCCTGTTGTAGATCCTGGTGTTAAATTCGTTAATATTGCTCTTCCATCAGGCGTATGGTTTGACTATTTTAGCAATGAAAAATATATCGGCAATAACACCGTTAAAGTACCAACACGCTTAGAGACTTTACCTGTACTTGTTCGTGCGGGTTCATTTATCCCCATGATTGAAGCTATTCAGTCTACACAAAATTATTCAAGTGAAACACTTACCTTACATTATTATGCCGATAACTCAGTAAAGAAAAGCCAAGGCACAATGTACGAAGATAATGGTAATACGCATAAAGCCAACGAAAAAGGTGAGTTTGAATTACTCTCTTTTCATGCTGAACAAAATGTTACCTCATTTAATAGCAAGGGAAATAAAGCTGAGCTAAAAATCCATTTGTCGCATCAAGGAAATGGATACGAAGGAATGCCCGCGCAAAGAGAAATCACCTTAGTGGTACATAATTGGCAATCAGAGATCACTGAGGTGACCTTAAGCCATAACCAAGACGACTTCAATTTAGACAGCCCAAACCCAGAAAGTGATAACTTAACAAGTCAAAAATCTGCGAATAAAAATATAAACTATCATTACGATGAGGATAGCAAATCGCTTTCGCTTACATTTATTTGGCAGCATAAACCTATAACTTTAGAAGTAAAATAATAATGACCCGTACAACTTCAAATACTGTAAATTTAATTGCGGATATTGGCGGCACTAATATTCGTATTGCCATTGCCGATAAAAATGTAACAAAGAAATTTACTCAAACAGAAACATTTCGATGTGCTGATTTTTCAAGCCTAAGTGAAGTATTAAGCCTTTATATAAAAAATCATCATATTGAAAACAGCCAAATTAATGCTTGTTTAGCGATTGCATGCCCTACAGATAACGACTGCATTACGATGACTAACTTACCTTGGAAGTTTTCGCAAAAGGCACTTAAAGAGTCGCTTAATTTAGCTAGTTTAACCTTTATCAATGACTACACCGCCATAGCACTATCAGTTCCTCTTTTAACCGACTCTGAAAAAGTTAAAATAGGTGGCGGTGAAGAAAACTTAAAACTTCCTATCGCTGTTTGTGGCCCAGGCACAGGCTTGGGTGTTGCTCACCTCGTGCCTGTTTTAGCGTCTGGAAAAAATCAGTGGCATTGCTATTCAGGGGAAGGCGGTCATGTTGATTTTGCTGCTATTGATGAAACTGACATCCATATTTTAAAATTCTTAAACAGCATAAAAAAACGCGTCTCTTATGAACAGCTTTTATCAGGTTATGGTT
>CAWVWK010000151.1:0-6427 GCA_963933725.1 uncultured Colwellia sp. | reverse complement strand
TTATTCCTAATGCAGTTTCACTAAATGAAAAGCGCAAAATGCTCGTGATTACGGGGCCTAATATGGGTGGTAAATCAACTTACATGAGACAAACGGCACTTATAGTATTGCTTGCCCATATTGGCTGTTTTGTTCCTGCACAAAGCGCAGAGATAGGTTTAGTAGATCGCATATTTACCCGTATTGGTGCCTCTGATGATCTTGCTAGTGGACGCTCTACTTTTATGGTTGAAATGACTGAAACAGCCAATATTTTACATAACGCTACAGACAAAAGCTTAGTTTTATTAGATGAAATTGGCCGTGGAACAAGCACTTACGATGGTTTATCTTTAGCTTGGGCTTGTGCTGAAATGCTTGCTTTGAAAACAAAAGCTTTTACGCTATTTGCTACCCATTATTTTGAGCTTACTTTATTAGCACAAGAAATAACAACCTTAGCCAATGTCCATCTTGATGCTATGGAGCACGATGACAATATTGTTTTTATGCACAGCATTGAGGAAGGAGCCGCGAGTAAAAGCTTTGGCTTACAGGTTGCACAATTAGCTGGTGTTCCTAAAGTTGTTATTAATCGTGCTAAACAGCGTTTAAACGAACTTGAATCACAAAAGCAACCATCATTGTTACCTGAACAAACAGATATATTTGAAGCACCACAACTTAGCGGAGCTGACAGTAAAACATTAGAAATGCTTGATAGCCTTGATGTAAATGATTTAAGTCCGAAACAAGCTTTAGATCTGTTGTTTGAACTCAAATCATTTCGTTAATATTTTTATTAACATTTGCACATTAGTAAACTAAAAAAGGAAAGCTTACGCTTTCCTTTTTTTTAGACCGAGTTAGTTATGGCTGAAATATAGCCTCAATAGATAAGTTTTGCTGACTTAAAATATCACGTAAACGCTTTAACGCTTCTACCTGAATTTGTCTAACTCGCTCACGAGTAAGGCCTATTTCATAACCAACATCTTCTAATGTTGCTGCTTCATATCCCATCAAACCAAATCGTCTTGCTAATACCTCACGTTGTTTAACGTTAAGCTCGTAAAGCCACGTTACAATGTTATTACTCATGTCTGCAGCTTGAAGCTCCCCTTCTGGACCTTTACTTTTTTCATCAGCAATCACATCGAGTAAAGCTTTTTCTGAATCACCAGCTAAAGGAACATCTACAGAGGTTATACGTTCATTTAAACGTAGCATTTTGGTAACATCTTCTACTGGTTTATCTAACGCTTCTGCTATATTTTCTGCGGTAGGTTCATGATCAAGCTTCTGAACAAGTTCTCGTGACTTTCTCAAGTATATATTAAGCTCTTTAACGACATGAATAGGTAGTCGGATAGTTCGGGTTTGATTCATAATGGCACGTTCTATAGTTTGACGTATCCACCATGTTGCGTAAGTTGAAAAGCGAAAGCCTCGCTCAGGATCAAATTTCTCTACTGCTCGAATTAGACCTAAATTGCCTTCTTCGATTAAATCAAGCAGGGGAAGCCCTCTGTTGTTATAGCGCCTTGCTATTTTTACAACCAATCGTAAATTACTTTCGATCATACGCTTTCTAGAGGGTTCATCACCTTTTAAAGAAAGACGAGAAAAATATACTTCTTCTTCAGCCGAAAGTAGTGGTGAAAAACCAATTTCACCAAGATAAATCTGAGTTGCATCTAAATTAGCTGATATTTCTTCTTTTGCTTCAAGATTTTTTTCTACTGCTTGTGTAGCCACTGCTTGTTTTTCTTCTTTGATTTTTACCATGCTTTTCTCCCGTAAGGCAAAGTGAAAAATTGAGAATTTGATTATAAATACCTAAATACACACTACTCCAAAATGTTTAAATACTGCAACTTTCTGTATCCTATTTAAGAAGCTAACAACACTTTAACGACTACTTTAACGACTACTTTGGTAAATACTTTAATGGGTTTACCGACTTTCCCCGAAAACGAACTTCAAAATGAAGCATGACTCTTTGCGTTCCTGAGTCCCCCATTTTCGCGATTACATCACCAACATTAACCTGCTGTTTTTCTTTAACAAGGATTCTATCATTATGTGCATAAGCGCTAAGGTAATCTTCGTTATGTTTTATAATAACTAACTTACCATAGCCCCTTAATGCTTCCCCAACATAAACTACCTTGCCTTTTGCCGCCGCTTTGATGTTATCTGAGCGTCGACCTGCGATGTCTATTCCTTTATTTCCCTGTACTGTAGAAGAAAACTTAGAGATAACCTTGCCTTTAGCTGGCCACTGCCACCGGCTTATTTTCTGTGAAAACTCGCTTTGTGACTTTGCGTTTTGGTTACTCGCTTTTTTACTGTCTACTTTTCCACCATACCTATGCTTTTTAGTAGATGCAACCTTCTTTTTATTATTACTATTTTGTGACTTTTCATTCGAATCATTCGAATTTGTAGAGTTATTATTCGATTTGTTTACAGAGCCCTTATTCTTTGTCACTTGTAATTTTTTTTCACTTAAATTTAAAGTTTGTCCGGGGAAAATTCGATAAGGAGGTTGAATGTTGTTTAATCTTGCAACAGTGCGAACATCAGAATTTGCACGCCATGCAATGGTGTATAATGTTTCACCGCTTTTAACCTTATAATGTCTATTGTTTATCGGTTGTTTCACACGTTCATGTAGTGGAATTACCTGTGCAATATTTTCAACAGGCGCGTTATTTTTATTTATAGAACAACCAATGATAACATTTAAGAATAACATATAACAAATAGCTATATAGGCTTTTTTCATCCCTGTTACACTACTGTTACTTTTTATTTTTAGCTTCATATATAACGCTTTTTAACTAATTTGCAAAATGATATAAACAACAGCTATAAGTAAAACGAGCCCCCAACCTAGCACATCAACCCATTTTCTCAGTTTTGCTTCCATTTCAGCGCCACCCCATTTAATAAGACCAGCCACAAGAAAGAATCTCATTCCTCGACTAATCGCTGAAACAAGCAGAAAAGGTAAAAAAGCCATGTGTAGAAAGCCGGCACTTACTGTAAATAGTTTATAAGGCACTGGAGAAAATCCTGCAATAAATACAATCCAAATACCATATTCATTAAACCAAGCCATTATACTGTCTAAACGATGTTGGTAGCCGACTTCTGTAATAATCGGTTGTATCCAAGGCTCGAACATAAAGTAACCTAATAGATAACCTACTGCGCCTCCAAATACAGAAAATATTGTAGTAATACTTGCGAATGACCACGCTTTTTGTGGTTTTGCTAATACCATCGGAGCGAGTAATACGTCAGGAGGAATTGGGAAAAATACAGATTCAGCAAAAGTAAGTAAAGCGAGTATTCTCGGGGCAAACTTATGCTTAGCCCATTTTATTGTCCAATCGTATAAAGCACTAAATATTTTCATTATTGTAATTCTCCGGCCACTAATGGTACAAAGCGGACGATCTCAATTTGTTTTTCCTTAAAGTTATCACCTTGCTTTGTGATAACTTTCAATACTTGTTGACTTTCACCGACCGGAACAACTAAACAACCACCATCGACAAGTTGCTCTAATAATGCAGCAGGAACCTGTGTTGGTGCCGCTGTTACGATTATAGCCTCAAAAGGGCCTTTACTTGCCCAGCCTTTCCAGCCGTCACCATGCTTCATTTTTACATTATGTAAATCCATCGCACGTAGACATCTTTTTGCTTGGTGCTGTAAAGATTTTATCCGCTCTACAGTAAAAACATTATCAATAAGTTGAGCAAGTATTGATGTTTGATAGCCTGAACCAGTCCCTATTTCAAGAATATTTTTAGGCCTGCCATTAGCAAGCAGTAGTTCTGTCATTTTAGCAACGATATAAGGTTGAGAAATAGTTTGTCCCTGTCCAATGGGTAAAGCTGTATTATCATAAGCTTTATGGGCTAAAATTTCAGGGATAAAGATATGCCGTGGTGACAAGGAAATCGCATTAAGTACGTTTTCATCTTCAATACCTTCAACGCGAATTTTTTGAGCCAGTATTTCGCCACTTCGCTTCGCTTTTGAGATTAATCGACTAACCATTTAAAAGCTCCTTTCCTGTATTTTTGAGCCATTCACTGGTTGACTTTATTTGTTGTATTGCTGTCATATCCATGGTTATCGGTGTAAGTGACGCAAAACCTTCATTTAGCGCATGAAAGTCTGTACCTTCACTGTTATCTTTTTCTTGTCCTAGTTTGCCATACCAGAATACTTCTCGGTGCCATGTGTCTTTTTCACTTTGCATCGCTTCAGCTTGATGTCTATGCCCTAACTTTGTTACTTTTACACCAGCTAACTCTGTAATAGATAGATCGGGTACATTCAAATTTAAAACTTGATTTAAAGGGCTAGGCTCATCAACAATTTTTTGAATTATTTTTCGAGCAATAATCGCTGCTGTTTCATAGTGATTTTCATTTTTACCGGCTAAAGAAACAGCAAGAGAGGGTAAATTTAGATGTCTCCCTGCAATTGCAGCAGCTAAGGTTCCAGAATACAACGTATCATCGCCTAGGTTTTCACCGTTATTTATCCCAGAAACAACTATATCAGGTTTTTTGGTTATCAACTCACTTAAGCCTAAATGCACACAGTCTGTTGGCGTACCATTAACAGAATAAAAACCATTTGACAGTTTTTCTGCTCTAAGAGGGTTCAATAGAGTTAATGAACTACTTGCACCACTGCAATTTCTATCGGGTGCCATAACCGTCACGTTGAAATACTTTGAAAGCTCTTGGTATAGAATATTAATTCCATCTGCGTGAACACCATCATCATTACTTAACAATATGTTTAACATCTATTATTCTACTTAACTTTTGTTACTGCACGCTGAGTACAATCTGTATATTGAATTAATTCTCTTAATACCGTTGTTGCATAACAGCCTGCAGGTAAGAAAAACTTAATTTTAACGCTGCTCGGAGTATCTGCTGATATTGAATTGCTTTCGTGCAATATCTCAATGCTAGGATTTGAAATATTAAGCCTGATTTTTCTTCGCTCTTGTTTCAAGCCAAAACGAGGTAAGCCAATAGCTATTTCACTATTTTCATTAGCTATTTTACTTTCTAATGCTTTTGGATCATCAGTTGTCATTAACTCTCCTGCTCCCCACATAGGTGCAGTGATATCAATGTCTTTTTCAACAAACCTTTGCTTAATTTTGGCATCCAATTCATCTACAAGAAAGACGGATTGAGTACCTGCTAGCATCATGACATCTCCCTTGGAAGGTTTGTTAAATACCCCTAATTGAATACGAGAATGTATCACTTGGTTATAGAGGTATGATCGCGCTGCAGATAAGTATATTCCACGTTTCTTTTTATCTTTTATTTTAGTACCAGAAAATAACGCTATCGATCTTTCTATGTTACCACCATCAATACCAAAGCGTTGTTCACCAAAATAATTTGGTACGCCTTCAGAGACAATCTCTTGCCATCTTTTTTCAAGTGTTACAATATTGGTAACATTTTTTAAAGTCAGTTCAAAGTTATTTCCTGAAAGTGCCCCTGTTCTCAGCTTTTTGTTATGTCTTTTGTAACTAAGCACCTCAACACCTTCAATACTAAGGTCGCTTAAATCAAATACCGCCTTACCAGGTACATGCACTCCAAACCATTGTTCAGTTACTGCATAGCGATCTTTAAGACCAGCATAACTAACTAACCCCTCTTTAATATTGAAATATTTAGCAAGCTCTCTGGCAACAAAAACGGTATTAGCACCTGTTTTTCTAATGTAAATATATAAGTGTTCCCCTTCTCCATTTGGCTGATAAGGGAGTACTTCAAAAACTTTGAAATCACTCATTTCACTTCTTAATAAACCCGTAGATTCAGGCTTACCGTATAAATAGGATAATTCAGATAACATGTGGAAACTCTTTAGGCTATTTTGTAAAAATTAAATATCGTAAAAACAAAATACTAGAGCGTTTCTATATCGTCTAATGATTCATTGTTACTTGCTCTAGGTGTTAAAAGCACAACACAATGTACCTCAACCCCCTCTTTTCTCCCTGTAAAACCAAGCTCTTCTGTGGTTGTTGCTTTAACATTTACTTGATTAACGGCACATAGTAAAGTTTCACTGAGTGTGCTCCTCATTTGTTGCAAGTGAGGAGACATTTTAGGCGCTTGTGCGACAATCGTTAAGTCAATATTACCTATTTGAAAACCATTGTCTGCCATCAGTTTTACAACAAGCTCTAAAAGAAGCTTACTTGATATGCCAGCATAACTTTGATCAGTATCAGGAAAATGGTTGCCTATATCACCTAAACATAATGCCCCTAAAATGGCATCTATTAGTGCGTGTATCGCTACATCACCATCAGAGTGAGCAATAAAACCTTGTTCAAAAGGGACAGGAACACCGCACAGCATAAGCGGGCCTTTTC
>CAWVWK010000150.1:0-6440 GCA_963933725.1 uncultured Colwellia sp. | reverse complement strand
AGAGCAGAAAAGTCTGACAGATTAACTCGTGACTTTGTTGCCATGATTAACCATGAATTGAGAACCCCCCTTAATGGTTTGCTCGGTGCTGCTCAGTTAATAGAAGAGACCTCTATAACACCTTATCAGCAGAAACTGCTAACGACAGTGCATGAAGCGGGTGATATGCTTCGCGTTATTATTAATGACTTACTTGATATAAGTAAAATAAATGCTGGTATGCTTGAGCTTAAATTAGCATCCTTTTCACCTAAACTACTCATCGATACCATCAATCAAATATTTTCAGCTCAAATCAAAGATAAAAGGCTATTTTTTAAATGTGAAATAGATAAAGATTTACCTGAACTGTTACAAGGTGATGCCGACAGGATAAAGCAAATATTGGTGAATTTAATCGGTAATGCAGTAAAGTTTACCAGCGAAGGGGGAATCTCTCTTAGCGTTTCATGGAAAAAAGGTTCTATCGTGGTTTTTATCAAAGATACCGGATGCGGTATACCACAAGATAAACAAGCCACTTTGTTTGAGCCCTTTACTCAAGTCGATAACTCCAGTCAAAGAAAATTTGAAGGGACAGGTTTAGGCTTATCTATCTGTAAAATGTTGGTTGAAATTATGGGTGGAAAACTATGCTTTACGAGTAAGTTAAGTGAAGGAACTCAATTTGAAATAACGATGCCGCTTGAAAAAATAGAATCTAAAGAAGAGGAGTTAAACGTAAATAGTAATAAGCAAGTAACTGACTTCTCCATTGCTGAACTCACTATTCTTGCGGCTGAAGATATAAAGATTAATCAAACAATTTTAAGCATGATGCTCAAAAAAATGAGTATAGAGCATAAGTTTGCAGATAATGGACAAGAAGCAATTGACTGCTTACAAGAAAACCCATTCGATATCATCTTAATGGATTGCAGAATGCCCGTACTTGATGGTTATAAAGCAACTAAGCACTTGCGTAAACAGGGTTATAAAAAACCTATTATTGCACTTACCGCAGGAACTACATCGATGGAAATAGATGAAGCGATGGACTGTGGCATGGATGATATTTTACACAAACCCTATAAACGCGAAGAGCTTGAAGCAATACTGAAAAAATGGGGAAGAAAACTAAGTGAGCATTAGAGGGCTTAATACAACATAACTAAACGCTAAGTAACATGTAAGTTAGCTCAGAAAGTGTGGTGTTAAATGCAGTGTTACCATTTTATAAATATATAGTGTTTGTAGAGGTTATTCTCATCGGTTATGTAGTCTGTTTTTGCTGGGTTTACGGAGGTTATGATATAAAATGGAATTATGTATGGCGTCCCCTACAGGAATCGAACCTATATCTAAGACTTAGGAGGTCCTTGTTTTATCCATTAAACTAAGGGGACTTGCCTTGTAACTAATTAACATTAAAGCTTAAACAGTTAATCGATACTTTAAATTAAGCTAATTAAAAAATCAATATAAAAGAAAGAACAGTGTTAACTAGAAAGCGCTATAGCTAGAAAGTTTGAAGGCAAAAAAAGCTAAAAATTGAGTTCTTGACTTTTGATGGACCTAATACCAATGTCATTTTATATGTGATCATTTTTACTTGTTAAAACCACCAACTACCTTGTTATTTCTTTAATATTTAGAACAATTAGTTACTTAAAAAAACCTTGTGTTTGGCAATTTTCTCTGCATATAAACTAGATCACATATTTAATTAAACGGGTATAATTTATTCGGGAAACTCCTAATACTTTTTTATAAATTAATACTTTTTTATAAATTCGAGAAAAAGTTCGCTATTACAACAGAGATAAGCAGTTTTGGGGTACGAGTAATGTCAAAAAGCAGTGTTTAGTTTCTTGCCCTTACTCGCAAACTTATCTTCCCCTCTTACTTTAAGAGTGTCTTAATTCGTGTCACCTGCGTCATTAGATGAGATCTCTAAGTCCCTAAGTCGCACTTTTCATATCAGAAATAAACTTACCCATTTCAGTAAGCATTGTCTCAGGCGAGTCTAAATTATCTTCAATTACTTTAACCACAGCTGAACCGCTAATTGCTCCTAATGCACCAGCTTTTAAAGCCTCTTTAATTTGTGCTGGCGTTGATATACCAAAGCCAAGTACTGCTGGAGCAGCTTTATAAAGTGAAAGCTTTTCAATTAAACGCTGGGCCGGAGAAACAGCTTCGTCGGCTTGTTCAGAGTCGCTTAATTGATCTTTGCTTGACTCCTCTTTATCAGTATCTACACCAGTAACACCTGCACGGCTTAATACGTAAGTGTAGCCTCTAGAAAAAGAAGCGACTTCTTTTAAGGTATCTTCACTAGCATTAGGTGGCACAATAAATATAGGTGCAATACCATATTTTGCGGCAGACTTTCTAAATGGAAGGCTTTCTCTTAATGGCACATCAGCAATAAGAACAGAGTCGACACCTGCTTCTTTCATATCTCGATAAAAGTTATCTATACCTCGGGCAAAGACAAGATTGCCATAAAGTAATAAACCTATAGGTGTAGAGGGTGAATAAGCTCTAACCTTCTTTATGATATCAATACATACATTTGTATTGATACCTGCATTAATTGCTCTTAAAGCGGCTTTTTGAATGGTTTCACCATCAGCACTGGGATCAGAAAATGGTATTCCGAGTTCAAGTGCATCAGCGCCATTATCAATTAAGGTTTTAATTAACTCGAAAGACTGTTCTGCAGTCGGGTCACCGATAACAACAAATGGAATAAAAGCTTTTTGTTTTTTCTCTTTAAGCTCATTAAAAGTGCTTTGATATCTACACGTCGAGTCTGGTGATGTGTTATTTACTTGTGTCATTATGACTCTCCTCGGTGTTTAACATTACTTTGATCGATTGACGACCCATTATTTTCATTTGCAGATAAAAGAGCGTGAACATGTGCTAAGTCTTTATCGCCACGACCAGATAAGTTAACAAGATAAACGGTTTTCTCCGTTGCGGTATCTGCCATCTTGAGGGCTTGAGCAAGCGCATGTGATGATTCTAACGCAGGAATGATACCTTCATTCTTTGCTAACGCTTGAAAAGCATCTAATGCTTCATCATCGTTAATAGGCACATAACTTGCTCTACCTGTTTCTTTTAAAAATGCGTGTTGCGGACCAACTGCTGGGTAGTCAAGGCCGGCAGAAACAGAGTACGATTCTTCAATTTGGCCAGATTTATCTTGCATAATATAGGTGTAGTTACCATGTAACATTCCCTTACTACCAGCAACTAAAGTGGCACCATGTTGATTCGTATCAATGCCTTTACCTCCTGCTTCAACCCCAACTAATTTAACGTCTTTTTCTTTAATAAAGTCGCTAAACATCCCGATAGCATTAGAGCCACCGCCGACACATGCAATAACATAATCTGGGAGCTGTCCTTCTTCTTCTAAAAGCTGTGCTTTAGCTTCTTCACCGATCATTTTTTGAAATTCACGAACAATAGTGGGGAAGGGGTGAGGGCCTGCTGCTGTACCAAGTAAGTAGTGTGCTTTCTCGTAATTTGCAGACCAATCTCTTAATGCTTCGTTTACGGCATCTTTTAATGTACCAGAGCCTGCTGTAACAGGGATAACTTCAGCGCCCATTAATTTCATACGAAATACATTGGGTTGTTGTCTTTCACAATCTACTGCGCCCATATAAACTTTGCATTTTAAGCCTAATAGCGAACAGGCGATAGCGGTTGCCACACCATGTTGACCAGCACCTGTTTCTGCGATGATTTCGGTTTTTCCCATTTTCTTAGCTAATAACGCCTGTCCTAAAACTTGATTAGTTTTATGAGCACCACCATGCAGTAAATCTTCACGTTTTAAATAAATTTTTGCTAATGGGTTTTTTACAATATTACGACAAAGTGTTAATGGGGTTGGTCTACCCGCATATTTAGTTAATAAGTTATTGAACTCAGTTAAAAAAGCTTGATCGGTTTGTGATTCTATAAAAGCTTGCTCTAGCTGCTCTAAAGCAGGTACTAGTAACTCGCCTACATACATACCACCAAACTCACCGAAATAAGCGGGTAATGATGCATGTTTTGTCATGTTTTTTTCAGATGTATCTTTAATCATTTTAATAATTCCTTATAGCGGCGAAAACCTTATTAAGCTTTTCGCGAGATTTTTTACCAGGGCTGTCTTCAACACCTGAATTGATGTCTAAGCCATATAAGTCTATGTTTGAAATTTGCTCTGAGGCCGTTATGATATTATCTGGTCCTAAACCGCCGGCAAGTAAACAGCGTGATAAGTCTTGCTCAGTTTCGGCTAACAGTCGCCAATTAAACACTTGCCCAGAGCCGGGTGACTTTGAGTCTAAAACAAAATGGTCTACTTGAGCATTTAAAGCAGGGATTTTTGCGGTGACAGACTTAGCTTGCCATATTTGACAGTGATCAATAGCAAATTTCTTGAATGCTTGTTTTAAAGTTTTAACATAAGCGTCATCTTCATTACCGTGCAACTGCACTGCATAAAGGTTTAAGCTAGTTACTAAATCAACAACCTGTTCGATTTTATGGTTTACAAACACACCTACATATTCAAGACGCAGAGAACCTTGAGTAATGGCTAAAGCTGTTTCTTTATCAATACAACGAGGCGATTTCTCGGCAAAAATAAGACCACCAAAGCATGCGCCTAAATCAGCACTTTTGTTAGCATCCTCCTGAGAAGTTAAACCACATACTTTATGCTGACCGTAAATAAGCTTCCTACAAGCTAAGTCTATATCTTTATGGCGGTTGTTATCTGGTGCCATTAATGAGCTACCCACTAAAAAGCCATCTACGGCAGGGGCAAGCTCTCTTACTTGAGCGTTATCATAAATACCTGACTCAGAGATTATAATGCAATCATCTGGCAGGGTAGGTGCATAATCAAAAGTTCGCGAAATATCAGTACTTAAGTCTCGTAAATTACGATTGTTAATACCAATCATTTTAGCACCTAATGCAATAGCACGGTCGCGCTCTTCATCATTAGATATTTCAGTTAAAATGGCTAAGTTGTATTGCTTGGCAACCGCTTCAAGTTGCTTGTATTCACTGTCGCTTAATACGCTTAGCATTAATAAAATGGCATCAGCGCCGTAATACCGAGCTAAATGTACTTGGTAAGTATCAACAAAAAAATCTTTGTTAAGCACAGGGCATTTAACGGTGTCGGTTACTGTTTTTAAGTAATCAAATGTGCCTTGAAAATATTCTTTATCGGTAAGTACTGAAATAGCCGCCGCGTATTTATCATAAGTTTGGCAAATTGCTTTCACATCAAAGTCTGGGCGGATTAACCCTTTTGAAGGTGATGCTTTTTTACACTCTAAAATGAAGCCCGCTTCGGGTTTATCAGCCGTTCTTTTAAGCGCTGCATACATATCTTTTTTAGAAGGCGCAAGGGTATTGATAAAGCTACTAAGCGGCTTTTGGCTTTTTAACGCTTCAATTTCAATACGTTTATTTGCAACAATCTTTTCTAAAATGTTTTGCTTTTCAACGCTGCTATGTTTTTTGATAGTTGATGCTTCTATATTCATGTAATTACTCTGCCGTACAAGGTTGGTTAGATAAAGAAACCAAGGCTTCTAAGGTTATTTGCGCTTTACCACTGGCTAATACATTGGCCGCAATACGTGCCGCTTCAGTTAAGGTGCTTGCTTTATTATGTAAAAACAAAAGAACTGCACAATTAATGATAACCGCATTATTATGTGCTTCGGCCCCCTTGCCTGCTAAAATGGCTTTCACATATTTAGCATTCTCTTCTGGCGTACCACCTTTAATTGAATCAAGACTGAAAGATTTTAAACCAAAATCAGCAGGAGTTAATGTTGTTGCAGTTAAGTTGCCTTCATTTAGTTCTATCGCCTGTGTCTTACCATGAAGCGCAACTTCATCTAAGCCACTACCATGTACAACCATCGCACGTTTAACACCACTAAGTTTTAGTGCTTGCGCAATAGGCTCAAGTAATTCGGCCGTATAGACACCAAGTAACATCACTTTAGGGGTAGCCGGATTAACTAATGGGCCTAATATATTAAACACCGTTCTAATACCCATCGATTTTCTAACAGGAGCAGCATGCTTAAAGCCCGTATGATAAGCAGGGGCATATAGAAAACATAAGTTAGCTTGTGTTAAACACTGTGATGCAGTTTTCGGTGACATATTTAAATTAACACCTAAAGCTTCGAGTAAGTCAGCAGAGCCAGACATACTAGAAACACTTCGATTGCCATGCTTAGCAACCCTAATACCACATGCTGCGGCTAAAATAGCTGCGGTTGTTGAAATGTTAATGGTGTTAGCACCATCTCCACCCGTGCCAACACAATCACTAATATCCACATCCTTTAATACATCGGTTATGGGGAATTGTGTGGCAGCGCCTCTTATTGCTTTTGCTGCACCAGCTATTT
>CAWVWK010000149.1:0-6502 GCA_963933725.1 uncultured Colwellia sp. | reverse complement strand
ATACGGCATTAAAAGAGGATGCTAGTCGTATTCGAGTTGATGATAGGGCTGAAGCATTCGCCAGGATCAGACAGATGGCATTAAACTTATTAAAATCAGAAACTAGCTTTAAAGGTGGTGTTCAAAGAAAACGGGTGAGAGCTGCAATGAACGAAACTTATCTAAGTAAAGTTTTAGAAGCCCTTTAAAAACGAGAGGGTTCATACGGTTTCCGTGGCACTCGTGGCTGTGAATGGATCGCATTTTATTTGATTAAAGAGAGACCGCGTATTTCATTTATTGGCTCTGGTAGAGCTTTGTTCTTGGCAAATAATGGCAAACGTTTCAGACCTAATAAGCTGTCAGATATGGTGTCTAGTCTTCCCCCGTTTTAGTGGACACCTCTTCATCACATTGAGGATGTTACTACTGGTAATTATGTTGATGCGCTAAATGAAGAACTACAATTTGGCTGCGCCAAAACCAAGGTTTCACGGCAGCGAATAAATAACAACTTACCGGGTGTTAAAGGGTTTTGTCCTTTAATTAAGAAAACAGAGAAGCTAGTTCAGTATATTGGAGAAAATTTAGACGAAAAAGCGGCCAAGAATATAGGGTCTGTTCACAGTGACTTACTTGCAAGAGCAGCTGCTTTTTTACTGCTTTCAGACTCTAAGGCTTCATATACCATTGAAGGAGAAGCGCCTCCTCATAATCGTATAGAGCGATGGGGGAAAATTATCGGTCAAGCAGGCATGCAGCCATTAACCGTAGAAGAGATAGAACGTTTACAAGAAGTAGTCATTCCTGATGGTCGATTTATCCTACCGGGAATTCGTTGTGTTGGCGGTTTTGTTGGAGAGCATGATCGTGTGACCAATATACCAATACCTGAACATATATCAGCAAAGCCAGAAGTTCTTGATGAGCTGCTCGCTGCTTATCTAAATGCGCATGAATTAATGAAAGACTCAGGCTTTCATCCTGTTTTAGCTGCTGCAATCATAGCCTTTTCGTTTGTTATTATTCATCCGTTAGAGGGTGGTAATGGACGAATTCATCGCTACTTAATTCATCATGTATTAGCTGAAAGTGGCTTCACGCCTAAAGGGGTTATTTTTCCCGTATCAGCAGTAATTATAGAAAAAATAGAAGAGTACAAAGCCGTGTTAGAGCAATTCACACAGCCACGTTTGAAGTATGTTGAATGGCAACCAACAGAAGATAACAATGTGTATGTAACAAATGAAACGGCTGACTTGTATCGATATGGAGATATGACACGCCAAGTGGAGTTTTTATTTGAGTGCGTAAAAGATACGGTAGACACTGTTCTTCCTGAGGAAGTCCTTTATCTTGAAAGATATGATGAGATTTGGAACTATGTAAATAATCGATTTGATATGCCACAGAAAAGTTTAAGTTTACTACTTAACTTTTTGCGTCAGAGTAATGGGCAATTATCGAAGGGAGCCAAAACTAAGGAGTTTTCTGCACTAACTGAAACCGAAGTAAAAGAAATAGAGAATAAATATCAGGAGGTGTTTTTGCTTGATTAAGTGAACCATTTTGTCAGTGAGCAGTTAAACATGTATAACAGATAATACTTACTAACTGTTTAATAAATGTTCTAAGCTTGATGCGATTCAATGACGAATCGATGATGTTCTTTTAAAAACAGCCAAGGATGTAAGGTCCTCTCTACAAAGCACTTTATTGCCATATCAAATGAAAGTAATCTGGATCACGTTTCGGATTATTTTATATTCAAGCACGATACTATGATCCAGTTAGCGGCGGCTTTACTCGAATGCTCCGGTTGGTTTTAGTGATGTACACAACCTTAACCGCTATACGTATGCCAATAATAACCCATATAAGTATGTTGATCCTGACCGTAGAAATACGGTGACAAAGTTTGTTAAACAAACTTGGAAACATGATGGCAATGTAATTCAAGTCGCTATAGATGTTGGTGGTGATGTTGTCACTGTATTTGCTCCAAGTTCAACTCCAATGGATAGAATTGAATCAGTTGTATCATTAGTTTCAC
This sequence comes from uncultured Colwellia sp., assembly GCA_963933725.1. Lineage (GTDB taxonomy): Bacteria > Pseudomonadota > Gammaproteobacteria > Enterobacterales > Alteromonadaceae > Colwellia. The sequence goes on along the minus strand of CAWVWK010000149.1, from coordinate 4,470 downwards.
CTGTTGATTCTAGTGATTTAAAAGCTGCTAAAGGGTTTACACAGAGCTTAGGTAAAGCTAATGGCGGCAGAAAAGGTAATCATGACACAAAAGGTCAGAACGAAGCAATAGGTGACGCAGTAACTTCGAGGAGTGGTGGAGAATATCAACGAACAGGCGGTAGCTTGTTAAAGGAAACTAGAATTAATACTCCGAGGGGTGAAAAAACTCATCGTTATAAGGATAATGAGTTCAATAGACATCTCAACGCTGGCGTGAGTGTTTTATCTTCTTGTAACTGAGTTTTAGTGTGTTTAACTATTTCAGTGATGTGAATGCTGTTTAAGTGCATTAAAGCTAAAGCGATTAAGTAATAGCCCTAGCTTGGCATACTGGCAGGATCGTTCAATAGTTAAAAAAGATCCTTAGAAATTAATGTACCTTGCTGAATAGTTACCTTTTTATTTAAATAATTGTTATAAATAGAACATACTATTTATACTACTTGCTTTTAACACTAATTGGTCTTTACTTTATTATAAATTATTATGACAAAATGGAGAATTATGATGACGTTAAACAAATTACTAATCATCGCTAGCGTGTTAATGATTGTTGGCTGTGGAGAAGCGTCAGTGCAAGAATCAGCATCAGGTGGGCAAGAAGTAACCCTTGACAAGCAAACCTTACAAGGTGAAGTGACTTACCGCGAGAGAAAACTATTACCCCCTGGTGTTACTTTAAAAGTTACCCTTGAAGATGTCTCAAAAATGGATGTAGCGTCTAAAATTATTGCGCAAACTTCTTCAGAAATTATGGGTGCGCCACCATATAAATTTTCACTAGATTACAATAAAGCCCTCATTGACAGCAAAATGCGTTATAGTTTGAGAGTTAAATTATTGTTAGATGAAAAGCTGATATTTACTTCAACCGAGCAGCTAGATCCTTTCAAAACCCCAAGTGATAATCATAAAATTGCTTTAACTATGGTGCAACGGAGTAAACCCAAAGTGAACCATCTACCAGAAACAGGCTTAGCGGTTGTCTCGGTCAACCCGTTAGCAGAGCTAACTAATACGTATTGGAAATTAACGCAAATTGGTGAACAAGCTGTAGTAATGTCTGAAAAACAAAGCAAAGAAGCCTATTTACAATTACAACAAGATGGAAAAGCAAAAGGTTTTTCTGGCTGTAATATGTTTAATGGCGGCTACGAACAAAAAGGCAATGAGTTAAGATTTAGTCCTATGATGTCAACTAAAAAAGCCTGTATGGCGGGTATGGATACCGAAGCTCAGTTTATGTCGGTTTTAGATCAAGTTAATTATTACTCTATTCACAAAGAAACATTGTCTGTTCTCAATGATAAAAAGCAAAAAATTGCGGAATTTAAAGCAATTTATTTTAATTAGTCGTAGTCATAGCCTCAGTCAATACTTTTCTTAATATAGGTTTTTTATGCAAACATTACATCTCGTAAAAGTAGTATTTTTAATCGCTATTTTGGGGTTAACCGCTTGTGAAAAAAATGAACAGGTTGAAGACAAGCCTAAACCTATAACCAGTCAACAATCTAAGCTAGCAGATACTATTTATTACAATGGTAAGGTTATTACGATTAATGATGACAAGGTGGTTTTTACTTATCAAGAAGAAAAATCTCCTCTCGTTGGTGCTGATACTAATGAGCATGGTTGTATTGGCTCTGCCGGTTATCAATGGTGTGCAAGTATTAAACAATGTGTTCGCCCTTGGGAATTAGCAAAAGCACAAAACCTTGTTGATAATTCTGTCGAAAGTGTTGCAGCTTTTTGTGAAGTTAAAGCGCCATAATTGCATTATTACCAACATTAGCGCATGGTATATCTCCTCGACAGTGTGGTTAGCGCTTATCAGTGCTAACCACACTGTCTAAATGATTTTACTTAATTTAACTCATTATCCGTTAATCAACCCAGCTAAATATATAATTGTTTACTAAAAACTCGAATCACTAAGCGCTTAGCTTTTCTATGGCTCCGTTACTCATTAGGCGATAACATACATACCGTCCCACTAAAGTGTGTCTAATTAGACAAAAGTAAAAGTCTCTCCTAATTTTATTAAGATTGTTTCGACCAAAAAATAATCCTAATAAACTAAAGATACTATGAACAATTTAACGCTTAATCCAGAACAAATTCAAGTAGCTTTAAACGATTTACTTTCAAAACAAGATGAGTTGAATCGAGTTCTTTAATTGGCTCTTAATTCCTTCATGAAAGCCGAGCTTAGTAATTACTTATCAAACCAGCCTAACAATAAGGGAAATGGTTATAGGCCAATTACCGGTCTCGGTATTGGTGAGTCACTGTCGCTGCAAGTGCCAAGAGATAGGCTTAATCAATTCAAGCACTGGATTCTTAATATAATGAAAGAGCAAGGTAAAACGCTTAATTAATTATGTTTCGAGTTATATGCTAAAGGATTACTTACTACCCGTGATAGACTATGTAGTGAAGCTTATTATATTGCACTTGCTGTTAAGCCTGATATGACCAGAGAAGTCATTGGTATTTATAACTCCAACCGAATCTGCAGGTGTCTGAGATGACATATTAAAAGATCTTAAGCTAAGAGATTTAGTACGAACAGACCTAGTTTTTATAGATGATTTTACCGGATTAGATACTGCTATTTAACGCCACTTCGATGCTAAAGTTCAGAAATGTGTACTCCACTTAAAAAGAAATTTACTACGCAGGGTTCGAAAAACAGATAGAACGGCCATGACTGAAGACTTAGCTTACGTTTTTAATTTATTAGAGCGTAACGATGATCGAGATTAACTGAAGAAAAGAGCTAAATGGCTTTATGATAAATGATCTAGAAGATATCAGCACTTAAAGATGTTTAATGATCTGAACGCAAGAATTACTAAAGGTTCAATGATTTTATCAACAACGGCGATAGGAGACGGAAAGAAAATAAATATTACGGCTCGAAGGTGTTCTAACGAAGGAAAAGTTAGGTGAAAGCAGAGCAGGGAAACTCTGCTTTTACAATGGATTAAGGCTAGTTTAATACTGCCTCAAAGGTTAGGAATATTTGGCCAGAAACCATCTCTGCTAACGGATTGTTTTTCGCTTTTGCACGATGTTTTGCCACCAAAATATAACGGCCTGCCTCTGCTAATGTAAATGTTACATTACCTGATTTATCTGTTTTAAATGTTTGTACACCCGCGTCATTTCTGTAACGGCTACCGTCTTTAATAATTTCAATACTCACGTTTGCTTGAGGTTTACCATCGAATAAGAATTGCAGCGTTGTTTCTTCATTTTGCGCAATATCAGACGGATGCGTAATGGGCATAAGCTCAAGGCCTTGCTTTTTAATACCAAAGTTATCTGTCGGTTGGTTAAGTGTAATAAAGGTCATAACCTGTGAACTTGCGGCCATGGTTTTTACATCCGTTGCGCCTTTTGGCAAACGTTGGTCACGGTTTGCTTTATTAACGTCTCTCATACGCTTTGCTTTATCACTGCCTGGCATTTTGTAGCTAGTGACGTAACGCGTATCACCTGCAATAAACATTTTGTATGTGCCATTTTCAGTTAAATTAATATCAACTACGCTTTTTCTATGGCCGCGAAAGCTTGAATCAGCACGTGATGATTTGCCATTTGGCTTAAGAATGCTTAAGTTATCTGATCCCATCGGCTTATCAACATGGAAGGTTTCGTTAGAAGCTGTTACATCAGCCATAATCCAAACGTTTTTCTTACCTTCTTCAGCCGAAACATTAAAATGTGTTGGTAATATCCAACGCGTGTGTGCATGAGCACTTCCGGCTAGTAGAAGGGCCGTTAATGAAAATAATTTAATCTTTGACATGATATTTACTCCTTAATTAAAAATTGTGTTTGATTAGTTTCGGGGGTTGCTTTTAACGTATAGCTTTGCGCTTGACCGTTTAAGCTAAATTTTTGTTTGATAATGGCACGACCACCATGCTCTCTAACTATTTCGAGCTTTAGTGTATAGTGCCCATCTGCTAATGGCTGATCTTGGTCATCATTGGCTTTAAAGTTGAGGTTATAATCGCCAGCAGGGCGAGTTGCAGAGGTCATTGCATCAACTAATTGTTGATCGCGACGGCCCACTTTGCGCCACCATGTACGAATGTCTTTTAGCCATTTAGCACCTTCGCGCCAAAGTACTAAGGTGCGTACACTTTTACCTTGGTCATTTTCAATCCAAGCGGCAACGTAGGGGTTATGGTATTCACCTGTTTGCTTGGCGAGGTTAATATTTAATTCTAATTCGGTCGCATTAGCACGACCAAAAAGTAGCATTGCACCAATCATAAATAGCGAAAGTTTTTTCATTTTATCTCCTAGTTTTTAATAAAATTGCATAGTTAATTTGTGGTTTAAAAAATTGAGCGCTAAGCTGTCACACATAGAACAGATAACAGAGAAATACCGCCAACGTAGTGACTAGGCT
>CAWVWK010000148.1:0-6547 GCA_963933725.1 uncultured Colwellia sp. | reverse complement strand
GCACATAAATAATATTTACCCTAACAGGATTTTCTTACTATGCTCATGGATTGGCTCAAAAGTTTTTTATCATTAGATTTTACTTTCGGTATTAATCACATAATATTTTCTATTCTATCGATTCTTTTGTTATTTATAATCGGCGTACGAATGCTTTATAAAAAACACCAGAATCGTCTGAAAAATTTAGAAATACCTAATTAAATGTCATCTGTGTAATTCATCTTCGAATACACTCATCAACTCACCTGATAGCATTAAATTCATAAACATACTTAGCAATAGGTCTCTGCCGTGGTATGCTATTTTCCATTACCTAACAACCCATCATAAATAAGGGCAATTATGATTCATGAATTGATAATACAAATTCGCAAACAGGCTAATAAAGTCTTACCTATTCCAATGCCAGAGTTAATACAAGGTGATGGAGAGATTGCCAAAACAGCGACTGTTTTACAAAAGCTAAATGCTACTAAGCCTTTAATCGTAACTGATGAGATACTTGTTAAGTTAGGGATTAGTAGAAAGCTTACTGAGGCACTTGATGCCGCTAATATGCCGTATGAGTTATTCGATAAAGTTACACCTGATCCTACGCTTTCCATAATAGAACAAGGCATTGATGTTTATAAAGCTTCATCGTGCGATAGTATTGTTGCACTAGGCGGAGGTTCACCTATGGATTGCGCTAAAGCGATTGGTGCAAGTGTTGTTAAAAATAAACTACCTAAGAAGTTAGCTGGAACATTAAAGGTTAGAAAGTCTTTACCACCATTTATTGCCATTCCAACCACAGCAGGAACCGGCTCTGAAGCAACTGTTGTCGCAGTAATAACAGATGCAGAGAATCGCCAAAAGCTTACTATTGTTGACCCTAAATTAGTTCCTAATGTTGCTATTATCGACCCTGATTTAATGCTGGGCTTACCTCCAAAAATTACTGCAGAAACGGGGATAGATGCTTTAACGCATGCTGTTGAGTCTTATGTAGGAAAACATTCAACAGATCTAACACGCGAGTATGGTTTAGAGGCGGTGAAAAGGATTTTTACTTATCTACCCAAAGCGTATAATGATGGTAGTGATAAAGAAGCCAGAAAAGAAATGTCATTAGCAAGCTTTAAAGCAGGGGTAGCATTTACCCGCGCTTCTATTGGTTATGTTCATGCGATAGCGCATCAGTTAGGCGGCTTTTATCATGTTCCCCACGGTTTAGCTAATGCTGTAATTTTACCACACATTTTAGCCTTTTCATTTGAGAAAAGTATTCCTCAATATGCTGAATTAGCCATCGCTGCTGGTGTTGCAACTAAGGAAGATTCTATTAATGTTGCAGCCAATAAATTTTTAGATGCGGTAAAAACACTTAATCAATCGCTTAATATTCAGTCTGGTTTTCCTGAATTAAAAGAATCAGATATTTCACTGCTGGCAAAGCGCGCTGTAAAAGAGGCTTATGGTGCTTACCCTGTACCTAAGCTGATGAATTATGCAGAATGTGAAGCAATTTTACGTAAGTTAGTTATACCGGCATAAAATTTAAACACTAAGCAACCAGAGTTAATATGAATAAAATGAAGTCACTTGACCGTATCGATTATTCGATTCTAAAAGTTTTACAAAATGATGGAAGAATTTCTAATGTTGCTCTGGCTCAAAAAGTTGGATTAAGTGCTAGTCCTTGTTTAGACAGAGTCAAACGGTTAGAGCAAGAAGGCTATATTAAGCATTACGGAGCTTTTTTAGATGCTAAAAAACTCAACTATAGTATGACGGCATTTATTCAGGTGAGTCTTAATAAAACAACCTCCGATGTGTTAAGTGACTTTAAAAAAGAGGTGTTATTTATTAAAGAGGTGTCAGAATGTCATCTTATAGCGGGTGGCTTTGATTATTTACTTAAAATTCGATTTTCAGACATGGAAAACTATAGAACTGTTTTGAATAAAGTCGCAGGTTTGCCACAAATATCACAAACAAGTACCTATATAGCAACTGAAAAAGTTAAAGAGAATGGTGGGATACCTTTTTAAAATTATTGTAGTATTTTCTCACTTTATACTGTTTTTGACTCAAAAAATCACCTGCCAAGTTAAATTCACACCTTGAATGCATGTCTTTATCAATTCAAGCGATTATCAGCAAGACTTTCGTTTGAATCCTTGGTAGCATCGAAGCAAGTATTTTTTATTAAACGAATTTCAACCTCAAAGTAGGTTATTTTATAAAACAATAATAATTATCGAATAGGATTGCTATGGATTCATCTAGAGAAAAATTTGGTACGCGAATTGGCTTTATTTTAGCTGCAGCAGGCTCGGCCGTAGGTATAGGGAACTTAGTTGGTTTTCCTGTTAATGCTGCTAAAAATGGCGGTGGCGCCTTTCTAATTATGTACGCATTGTTCGTGTTTTTAATTTGTTTACCGGTCATGATTGCTGAAATGGCGGTGGGAAGAAAAACCGCAAAGGAGCCTGTAGGCGCTTATAAACAACTTAGTAATAACAGTAAGCCTTGGGGTATTGCTGGGTTCTTTGGTGTATTAACGCCGTTTATGATCTCTGTTTTTTATATGGTGATCACCGTTTGGATCTTTGGGTATATCGCTCTTACATTAGCAGGAAAGCTTGATTATTTAGCCTCTGCCAATGGTTTCGGTGAATTTATTAACAGTCCATATTTATTTGTTGCTATGATAGCTGTTGCTGCACTGGTTAATTTTATTCTTGTAGCGGGCGTTAAAGAGGGCATTGAAAAAGCGGCTAAAATTTTAATGCCTACACTTTTTGTTATGCTTTTTATTATCGTTATTTTTGTACTTACTTTAGATAATGCTATGGCAGGGTTAGCTTTTTTCGTGATCCCTGATTTTGACAAAATAACACCTTCCGTTATAAATGGCGCTTTATCTCAAGCCTTCTTCTCGCTTTCGTTGGGAATGGGTATTTTAATTACTTACGGCTCTTACATTAACAATAAAACAAATATCCCAAACTCAGCAAAAATGGTCGCTATTACAGATACCAGTGTTGCGTTTATCGCTGGCCTAATGATTCTTCCAGCCGTATTTTCTTTTTATCCTAATATAAACCCGAGTGAGTTAAGTGACAGTTCAGTGTCACTTATTTTCACTTTTTTACCTAAAATATTTTTAGCGCTACAAACTTCAATTGGTTATTTTGGCGCAAGTGCGGTGGCAGTATTTTTCTTCTTATTGGTTTTCTTTGCTGCGATAACATCACTTGTTTCTATTTTAGAAGTACCTGTTTCTTACCTAGTTACAGAGAAGGGACAGTCACGTAAAAAGGCGCTATCAACGTTACTGCTAACAGCGGGTGTTTTAACTGTTTTTGCAACAGTTTCATTTGGTATGGTAAGCTTTTTTACTGAATTTACTTCATATGCTGGCGGTACTAAGTCATTCTTTGATGTAGTATACGATATTTTCTACGATACTATTTTACCCTTAAATGGTTTCTTGTTATGTATTTTTGTAAGCTACCGTTGGAAGAAGAAAGAGCTATCTAAAGAGCTAAGCATCGGTAATGATAGCTATGTGGGCTCTTGGGTTGAAAAGTATATTAACTTCTCATTAGGTACTTTTATTCCTGCAATAGTTTTGGTGATATTTATTAATACGGTTGCGCAGAAATTCTTTGCTGTAAGTCTATTCGGCTTTTAATTGACAGCAATTTAAGGCTAAACAAGCATGAATTTATAAAGCGAACCTCGGTTCGCTTTTTGTTTAACCTCAATAAGATTTAAGTAATACCTATATCTTGTTATAGTAGCACCATCATTTCCTAAAATAGCTTAATTAGCCTCTCATGATTGAATTCATTACAACGACAAACTTTAATGACGCTCAACGTCTTTTTCATGGTAGAGGTCATTCCTATGTTGGCTTGGAACATATCAATGTAGATTGGCTATCTCCGGTTATTTTTATCACTATATATAAAGAGGTTGATGAAAAGTGGCTAGTTGAACAAGCTAAGTTATTAAAGGGGTTAACGAATGAGTGCAAGTCGGTAATGGTGCAATATCGTTATGAGAAATTTTCACCCACACAAGTCTTATTAGGTGAAGATATTCTTGACACCACCGTGACAGAAAATGGTTTGTCTTACCATATCACCTTTGGTAAAGCACAAAATAGCGGCTTGTTCCTTGATATGGCGAATGGCCGAAGTTGGGTTCAAGCAAATAGCAAAGATAAAAAAGTATTAAACTTATTTGCTTATACTTGTGCCTTTTCGGTTGCGGCAGTCGCAGGAGATGCTAGCCGTGTTGTTAATTTAGATTTAAGCAAAGCCTCTTTAAGTAAAGGCAGAGAAAATCATCGATTAAACGGGCAACTGTCAGCAGATTCAACAGCGACTATTCGTTTTGAAGGGCTAGATATTTTTAAGTCGAATAGTCGTATTAAAAAGTATGGTCAATATGATTTATTGATATGTGATCCACCATCTTTTCAAAAAGGCAGTGTCAACATTGAAAAAGATTATGCCAAAATTATTAGGCGTATACCACAATGGATGAAACCTGGCGCTGAGCTGTTATTATGTTTAAACTCTCCTGATCTAAACGATGATTTTTTAGTAAACGAAGTTGAAAAAGAATGCCCAGACTGTAAATTTATAGAGCGCATTGCTAACCCAGAGGTATTTAAAGAAGCCCATCTTGGGAAAGGTCTAAAAACCTTGTTATTTATTTATCAGCCAAGCTAAGTTAAACCATCCAAGTTAAGACAATTTCAGTCAGCAGGACTATTTATGGTTATTAGTTAAGGCTTGATATTGCCTAATGTATCTCGCAAAGCGAGGTTTTCCTGCTTTGGTTTTGCCATTATATTGAAAAGTAATTATGCTTCCAATTGCCGGGGGCTCTCGCCTATCTTTATCAGAAAAGCCAGAGCCAATTTTAAAGGTGACTCCATCCGAGCTCCTTACCCACATCGATCCGAGCATATTTTTATACTTACCTTTGCCTTCATTATAGCTAAGTATCTTTGCTTCCCCATCGTGTGCTATTTTAACTTTAAGCAGAGCCGAGGTTCTTCCTCTTTGATAATAACTACTTCCTAGATGCAACATTAAGCCCTCTGCTTGGTTAGCAACTATTTGTTCAAGCATGTTATGTAGTTGCTCATTACTCTCAAGTTTAAATTGTTCTATCATTGATAAATGAGTAGAGGAATTTTTCCGTACAATCGATTTCATGCTCTCAATACGCTGACTAAAATCTCCTTTATGATTTGGTAAGTCAAATATCATAAAGCGAATCTCCTTCCAGCAACTATTAAAGTTTTCAGGTAATACTTGAAGCGTTTTTTTATGCAAAGGAGGTTTAGTTTTAATACAGGACATTAACGTTTGAAAGCTGTTCCGCTTTATCCATAACTCACCATCCATAGGCGTCTTAGGCCAGTTCAGTATAAACCAATCGGGTGTTGGTATAAGGTAGCCCTGTTTGGATATTAATTTTTTACCATCCCAATAACCTCTCATGCCATCTAGTTTTTCAGAAACCCAATATTTATCGATTTCTACAGGTGATTTATAACTTTTACCTTGTTGTATTTTAGGTTTTAAGGTAGGTAGGGAGGTTTGATTTTCTTGAACTGTAAACAAATACTGAAAGCTATTAAGAAGTAATATAGTGACAATACTGACTAGTAAATTTTTCATGCAAACATCCTTGTTTGTATCTTTTCTTTAATGGTTAACTTTTATTGCATCCCATCTCGTTTCTATTAAAACTATGTGCTTTTCTTTATTGTAGTCTAGGCTTTTAAATCGTGCTTGATGTTTTGAAATAAAAAATCAGTACGAAGAAAGGAATCATTTATTAGCCACTATTCAGTTACCTAACCATGTAACTATGAACTAGTCGTTAAATAACTATTTATTTTTAAATATTTATTTTTGAACTATTTACTTTTTTAACAGGGATTTGTTATGACATTACAGAATTCTTTTCAGGCACTATTGTTGAGTAGTCTTTGCTTTACTAGCCACTTCACCTTTGCCAAAAAACACTGCAAACCATTACTTGAGAAAGTCCACAAAATTCAAAAATCTCAGCGGCATGGTTATTCTTTAAAACAAGGCTACAGTTTAAGAGAAAAAGAGGATAAAGCACGAAAGGCTTGGTGGAACTGTGAAAAAAATACAAAGTCATACCAACGTGCTGCTAAGAAAAAAGGGGTAAAGAAAAAATCTAAAGTCCATAGAAAATTAAGTAGCGCTTATCAGTCTGGCAATTATCAAGCGAGCACAAAGAGACAAAATACTTTACGTAGCCGTTCTTCTAATCAAACACCTACAGCGGTAGTTTCTAGTTGGCATTATGAAGAAATAAATTTTTTGGCAGGATTTAAAGCAGAGAAGCTAGCCGCTTGGCAGTCTTATTATCAACCTACATTAGCGTGTTTAAAGCCCCAAAATTTATCTTCGTTTGTCGCTTGCAGCGAGAAGAAAAAGGAAATGAAACAGGATTTTGAACAGAAATGGCCACAATTAAAAGATCATTACCTAGTTAA
>CAWVWK010000147.1:0-6567 GCA_963933725.1 uncultured Colwellia sp. | reverse complement strand
GCGGGAGCTGGATTTGAACCAACGACCTTCGGGTTATGAGCCCGACGAGCTACCAAGCTGCTCCATCCCGCGTCCGAATGTGTTTATTAAGGTAATAAACAGGCTAAGCAGTTTTAATTCAAGCTTAAGAATTGGTTGCGGGAGCTGGATTTGAACCAACGACCTTCGGGTTATGAGCCCGACGAGCTACCAAGCTGCTCCATCCCGCGTCCGAATGTGTTTATTACATAATAAACAAGCTAAGAAGTTTTAATTCTTCTTAAGAGTACTCTCATAAATTTCCTACCTGAAAGCGAGGCGTATAATAAGGATAGTGCTATCATAAAGCAAGCTATTTCTTTTATATTATACCATTTGCTCAATAGTTCAGCACTTTGTCCTCTTATTATAATATATCCAGCTCTGTTCAGCGAAATAAACAATGAAAACCTCAATTCTTATAACATATTTTCATTAAATAGATCACATAGGTATGTAAGATAGGTATAACAGCGAATGAAAATTATCTTTTGTTTATGTGTGGGCTAAGATTCGCTATAATTGCAGCACAGATAATCGTCAGCGTTGAAAAACGATTAATTCACCCTTATTAAAATCAAACCATGCTCATATTATTGAGGCTCGATGGTTAGGATAAACACAATGCAACAATTTTTAGCGTTAACATCACCAGGTGTTGGTGTATTACTTTGCGATGAAATTAAAAAACTCGGTGGCGAAAACGTTACTGAAAAACCTGAAGGCGTTCATTTTATAGCGTCTTTAGAGCTTGGTTATAAAATTTCGTTATGGACACGCCTTGCAACCCGTATCATGCTAAAAATTGGCGAAGGCGAAGCAAAAGATAAAAACGAACTTTTTAAAGCCGCAAGTAGCGTTAATTGGGTTGAGCAGTTTTTACCTGAAACCAGTTTTTCTATTGACTTTGTTGGTTACAGTGAAGAAATACGCAATAGCCAGTTTGGTGGCTTAACCGTTAAAGATGCCATTGTTGATCAATTTAGAGAGCACGGGTTAGAAAGACCCAATGTTGATAAAAGGTCACCTGAAATTAGTTTTCAAGCGCGTTTACTCAAAGATCACGTTACGCTCTATCTAGATTTTTCCGGTAGAGGTTTATTTCAGCGCGGCTATCGTGAAAATTCGGGCGCAGCACCTTTAAAAGAAAACTTAGCAGCAGCTTTGATTTTACGCTCTGGTTGGTTAGAAGATACCAGTAAACCTTTACTCGATCCGATGTGTGGTTCAGGCACTATACTTATAGAAGCCGTTTCTATGGCAACTTCTCAGGCACCTTCATTGCAAAGAACTTCGTGGGGGTTTGAGTCTTGGTTAAAGCACGATGAAGTAACCTGGGAAGAGACGCTATCTGATGCGATTGAAAGCTCTGAAAAGGCACTTGAACAGCCTGATGTTAAACATATTCGTGTGTTCGGTGTTGATATCGACGATCGTGTTTTGAGAACCGCTCAACAAAATGCGCGTAATGCTAAGTTACAGCGTTTTATTGAGTTTAAATGTCAAAATACAAACACTTTGAATAACACCTTTGGTCAAGCAGGTACCATTCTCTTTAATCCGCCTTATGGGGTGCGTATAGGTGAGCTGCCAGAGCTGGTAGAAACATTTGTCTTATTTGGAAAGAAATTAAAGACACAATTTTTAGATTGGCGTGTATCAATTCTAACGGCGAATATCGACTTACTTGCTCTATTGAAACTAACAAGCTTTAAACGTTATAAATTTAAAAATGGTCCGCTTGATTGTCAGTTTGCTTTGTATAATATTGATGAAAAACAACTTGGCAAAGATGCTTTAAATCCACAGTCGAGCTTTTCTGAACAAGATAGCGATTTCGCTAATAGACTGAAAAAGAACCGTAAAACCCTAAAAGGTTGGTTGAAGTCTGGCGATATAGGCTGTTACCGTTTATATGACGCTGATATTCCTGAATATAACGTGGCGATAGATGTTTATGGTGAATACATTGTTATTCAAGAGTATGCGCCACCTAAAAGTATTGACGCTGAAAAAGCACAAAAGCGTTTACAAGAAGTGATTTACTGGGGGCCAAAAATTCTAGATGTGCCTACAGAGAAGGTTGTTTTAAAAACACGTGCTAAACAAAAAGGTAAAAACCAATACGAGCGCGTTGATAAGTTAAAGCAAGCCATTACGGTAAAAGAACACGGCGCTTTATTTAAAGTTAACTTATGGGATTACCTTGATACCGGCTTGTTTCTAGATCATAGAAAAACCCGTCAAATTATCGCCAAAAAAGCAAAAGGTAAGTCGCTACTTAACTTGTTTGCTTATACCGGCTCTGTTTCGGTTCAAGCAGCCCTTCATGGCGCGAGTTCTATTACAACAGTAGACATGTCTAATACCTATTTGAATTGGGCTCAAGATAACTTTGCTTTAAATAAGTTAACAGGGCATAAATACGAATTTATTCAAGCGGACTGTTTGGATTGGTTAAAAAAGAATACCAATAAATTTGATATTATCTTTATCGATCCACCGACGTTTTCAAATTCAAAACGTATGGAAGATAGTTTTGACGTTCAACGCGATCATATCAATATTATTAGCGATGCTTTAAAATCTTTAGCCCGTGGTGGTGAAATCTTTTTTACCAATAATAAACGTAATTTTAAAATAGACTTTGAAACATTAGAAAAACTCGGTTTACAAGCAACTGCTATGTCAGATATTACAAGAGATAAAGACTTCTCGCGAAATAAGCATATTCATAACAGTTGGTCTATTAAGCGTAAAGCAAGCTAGTTAGACAGGTTTAAACGTGAAGAAATATAATTTATACAGCAGCGATGGCTGTCATTTATGTGAAGAAGCCTTAGCACTTTGTGAAAGTGTGATGTCGTTAAAAGACTTTGCTATTATTGATATTGTTGAGCAAACACATGTGAATCATGAGGCGCTTTCTTTAGTTGAGTTATATGGCGTTCATATCCCCGTGCTTGAATCACTAAGTACCCATGAAAAGCTGTTTTGGCCTTTTTCGGCGCAGCAAATAAAAGAGTTAAAATAGAACATGGAATTATTAAGAATAGCCAATGGCGAATTAGCTTTTGGCGAAGATAAAATTTTAGATGGCGCAGATTTAAGCGTTCAAACGGGCGAACGTATTTGTTTAGTTGGCCGCAATGGTGCTGGTAAGTCAACCTTAATGAAGGTTTTAATGAGCTTACAAAATTTAGACGATGGTCAAATCTTAAAATCTAACACCATGCAACTTGCTATGTTGGAGCAAGACCCACCAGAGTCAACTCAAATTAGTGTCTTTGACTATGTTGCCCAAGGGGTAAAGGAGAATGCTGACTTAATTAAAAGTTATCATCGCCTTATTCAACTTGTTACAGATGACCCAAGTGAGAAAAATTTAAATAAATTAGCGGCTATTCAAGATAAACTTGAGCAAGCTAATGCATGGCAAGACGAACAACGCATCGAGCAGGTTTTAAGTACCTTAAAGTTAAATGCTGATGACCAAGTAAGTGATTTAAGTGGTGGTTGGTTAAGAAAGGTCGCATTAGCTAAATCGCTTGTAACAGTGCCTGATATTTTATTACTTGATGAACCCACGAACCATTTAGATATCGCCAGTGTTTTATGGTTAGAGAAGTTCTTAAAAGACTTCGCTGGAACAATTATTTTTATTAGTCATGACAGAGCATTTATCCGAGGCCTATCAACCCGTATTTTAGATTTAGACCGTGGACAGTTAAAAAGCTACCCAGGGGATTACGACCTTTACATAGAACAAAAACAGCATGACCTTCAAGTAGAAGAGCAACAAAATGCTTTGTTCGACAAAAAACTGGCTGAAGAAGAGGTTTGGATACGTCAAGGTATTAAAGCAAGAAGAACACGTAACGAAGGCCGTGTTCGCTCATTGGAAAAATTGCGATTAGAGCGCAAAGCAAGGCGTGATGTAAGAAATCAAACCACGATGAAAATATCGCAAGGCGATCGTTCTGGTAAGCTTGTGTTTGAAGCTGAAGATGTTAGTGTAGCATTTGATGATAAAGTGGTTATCAATAAGCTGAATTTACTTATTAGTCGTCATGATAGACTCGCCTTAATCGGAGCGAACGGTACGGGTAAATCTACTTTAATTAAATTAATTATGGAGAAATTACCTGCAACAAGCGGTAAAATGCGATCGGGTGTTAATTTAGATATTGCTTATTTTGACCAACATCGAGAAGCGCTCGATTTAAATCAAACTGTACAAGAAATAGTAGGCGAAGGTAAACAAGAAGTTGAAGTAAACGGGAAGCCACGCCATGTGCTTGGTTACTTGCAAGATTTTCTTTTTAGTCCTAAGCGCGCAAGAACTCCAGTTAGAGCACTTTCTGGTGGAGAAAAAAATAGATTGTTACTAGCAAGGCTATTTTTAAAGCCTAGTAACTTATTGATTCTTGATGAGCCAACCAACGATCTAGATATCGAAACTTTAGAGTTATTGGAAGAAGTAGTTGCAAATTACGCAGGAACCGTTATTTTAGTGAGCCATGATCGCGATTTTGTGAATAACTGTGTAGATACGTGTTTGTATTTTGATGGCACAGGGCACATAAATCAAATTGTTGGGGGTTACGATGATGTTGATAGTTACTTAATGCTAAAAGAGCAACAACGTCAGCAGCACCTTGATGCAGCCAATAAAGAAAAGAAACAGAAAAATACAGCGCCCGAATTAGCGCCTAAAGTAAAAACTAAGGCCGTTAAAAAGAAGCTGTCTTTTAAAGAGAATAAAGAGTTAACAGAATTACCTGAACTCATAGACAGTTTAGAAAGTCGTATAGAGTCATTACAAGCACAGATAAACCATCAAGATTTTTTCAGTAAAGGTGAGGATATCACTAAAGAAATTTTGAACGAATTAGCCGATGTTGAGTCAAAGCTTGAAACAGCTTTCTCAAGATGGGAAGTGTTAGATGAACTTTAGTGAATTAGAATTAATAAGTAAGAGTTAGTATTAGAATGATAAAACCTATAAAAAACAGTGTAGCCTTAAGTATTGCCGCTACATTAAGCTTATCGATAGCTCCTTATGCTATGTCAGCTTCGTATAAAGTAATTGATTTACACCAATCAGCTTCGCATAAATATACTTACACTCAACAGCGTAATGAAAACGGTGAGTCTGCTATTGCAGGTATCTACGGTTTTAACTTCCCTGTACAATTCGAGTACTTAACAGATGACGATTTTGACCAAATCTCAGCACTTGCCGCGACTTACCATGAAGACATACAAGGTCAAATAGGTCTCGGTATAGTCAGCGATTTAAACGATATAGAAGATTCTGCAGCACTTAAAGCAGGTAACCCAACCGCTAACGATTTAGCATGGACGATTGCTTATATCTCTCAGCAATCGCAAACAGAGCGTTATCAAAAAATTGGTGATACGGTGGGCCTAACTGCTGATGAAGATGGTTTTCCTGAAGAGTTTGTTATTTTTGATAAAGCGTTTGAAAACACGACCCAATTAACACGTTCTACTATTGACATAGTTAGCGGTATTACCAATAACGGTGTTACTTATGGAACGGGTAGTGCGCCTTACCTACCTCAGCCATTTACAATTGAAGGTGAGACAGACGAGGATGATGTAGAAGTTAACTATTGGATTCGTGACTTTTCTCAACGCGGTTTTTTTACTTTTGATGACAACGTGCTTGAACTTGCCCCACCTGCCACAGAATATGGCGGTGGTATTTCGTCTGTTGTTGATGTGAATGAAGCTGGCATTGCCGTTGGTTTTTATAGCCAAAAAATAGCCAAAGCTTATAAAGATGCTGTTGAAAATGTTGAAGGGGGTTGTGCAGATCCAGTACAAATCGCTGCTTACCCTGCAGAAATTTGTTGGAATAACTACGGGTATGCTAAATACCACCTAATGGCTTTTAAAAGTACCTTACAATCTGATGGAACGCTTTTATCAGAAAACCTAGGCTTGCTTATTGAACCTGATCCACAAGATGAACGTGCTCATGCAAGTTATGCACTTGCAGTGAACATTCATGGCGATGCGGTCGGTTATGCCGATGGTTGGGACAGTAATGACGTTCAAACGCCTAATGTTAATCAGCGCGCTTCAGGCTCTTATGCTGTAATTTACAGAAATGGTACTGTGTTTGATTTTAATCAAGAACATGCCGCGTTCAGTAACTTTGTACAAGTTTCGAAAGCTTACGATATCAACGATAATGGTTTAGTTGTTGGGCATGGTATTCAACAACGAAACGGTCGTGCGACTCAAAAGTTTTTCTATGTCGATACCAGTGTCCCTGAAGAAGAAATGCAGATGATT
This sequence comes from uncultured Colwellia sp., assembly GCA_963933725.1. Classification (GTDB taxonomy): domain Bacteria; phylum Pseudomonadota; class Gammaproteobacteria; order Enterobacterales; family Alteromonadaceae; genus Colwellia. The sequence continues at coordinate 222 of CAWVWK010000147.1, read as the reverse complement.
TATCCAGAAGACTTCTTCTTAGGCTCTAAAAGTACAGCTCGCTCTGTTAATATTCATGGCCAAATGGTGGGAGAGGGCGAAATAGAAACGCATAACATTGCTAGCGGAAAGCCACGTAGAACAGAAGCTTTTCTTTATGATATTCGTGACGAAAGCTTTGTTAGTGCTAAAAACTTAATTGATTGTCAAAGTGAATATGACGTATTTGAAGCACGCCATATT
>CAWVWK010000146.1:0-6603 GCA_963933725.1 uncultured Colwellia sp. | reverse complement strand
ATGATTTGGGATAACTTTTCCTGGACATTTTCTATATCGCAAACCTTAAATTTTTCTACTTTTTTTGATTTAGTATTAAAGTAAAGCCCAATTGTCGATGAGACATGCTTTAATCGAATTAATTGACTCTGTTTTTCACTCACACCTTCATCACACACTTGCATAGTATTCAATTGCTCAAATTGCCACTGATTTATTAGTAACTGTAATAGGTAGAGTTGTATTTTATCTTTTATTTTCGCTGAACTCGGGCGATATAATACAAGTTTTAAACCTTCTTTCGTTTCTTTGATAGGGAATGTGACCGAAATCTTTATGTTGGTCTTATTAAATGGAGCGTGTCTAAGTTGAATATATAGATCTGTTGAAACTAACTCTGGCTCACCTGCACCTTCATTAAGGATTTCTTTTGCAAAAAGTGCGTTATCATCTAACCAACTTTGAAAGGCGTCTTTAGTACTTGGTAAATCAGGAAACTTGCCACTCGTTGATGCTTTCTCTAATAATATATCAATGTTAGCTTCATCTGACTGTATTTGTGATGCAAGTAAAGACTGCTTTAATAGGTAGCTCTGTAAATAATCCGTGTTAAAAGGCTCTACATCGTCAATAACAACATCATAATTATCAAGATATAAATTTAGAGATTGTTGAGCAAACACCTTACTCGGGTTCATCATATACTTAACGAGTTGGTCAAATTCGATTTCAGTAGGTAATGCTTGTGCCTCATCAGGTAAAACAAAAGAGTCTACGCTTTTTGGACTAGCTGAGTTTTTTTGTGATAACTCCAGCCAATTTGGATCAAAGCTTTGTAAGATTCCTGTGTTTTCTTCGCTTTGGTTAATTTGATGATAATTTTCGATACTAAAAGCCTGCATTGGAATCTGTTTTAAACCTTTCCCATCTTGTGCACATGACCAACCATAACCTTGCTCTAAATAGGCCATAAGCTCTTTTAATACTATAGAAGGTTGCTTTTCACTATTATTTTTGATGTTACGACCTTGATAACTTAAATAAAGCGATTTTCTTGCTGATATCAGTGCCTCTAAAAATAAATAACGATCGTCACCTCTTCTTGATCTATCGCCTAGGATACTTTTGCTATTGGCCATCAAATCAAAACCTAAAGGTACTCTTTGTCTAGGAAAGTCACCATCATTTAAGCCCAAAACTGCAATAACTTTAAACGGAATACTTCGCATGGGTAACATAGAACAAAATGTCACTTGCCCTACCATAAATTGTTTGCTGGAGTCTCCTTGACTAAAATGATGCGTTAAATAATCAACGACTATCGACAAATCTATTTTTTCATCGTAATTTGCATATTGACAATATTCAACCAAGCCAGAAATAGCTTTATGAATGACACCAAGGCTGTTTTCAATTTGTAAATTTTGCTTATCTAGTTGATAAGTTGATAAAGGTTGGTCTTTATTTGAATTGGATATGCTGAACAATACATTAAGTTGGTCTAATAAAAAACTCTGCCAAGAAGTAGCTGTTCTGGCGTTTTTAAGGGAGAGTGTAAAGAATTTAAGCTGTTCAAGAAGTAAAATTAAACGGCCTAAAAGTAAAGATTCATCTCCTTCAACTTGTGGTAATAGTAATTGTTTTTGATATAACGTTTCTTGGTCACCAAAAATAAAACCTCTTAGTAACCTAGACAACCCTTGCTGCCAAGTAAACATTTCACTTGTTTCTTCTCCTAATATAGAAGCTTTGTTTTGCCCATCAAAACCCCAGTGAATAGCTGCATCATTAACCCATGAAGTTATTGTTGTTAAATCATTGCTTTTAAAATTAAATTTGTTTGCTATCGCTGGCAAACGAACAAAGCCTAGTAATTGCGACACTTGAAATCTAGAGTCCGGTAAGGCGAGTAAATCACTAAAGGCAGCAATTAGCGGGTCACTATCTTTTGCGCTTCTGTCGGCAATTGAGCAAGGTAATGGCGGTAAGTCACAACTTATGTCCTGCCAGCCTCTACTAAATACAGCATTAACATAAGGTGCATAGTGTTCTATTTGCGGGCACATCACTAAAATATCTTTTGGAGTTAAAGACTCCTTCGACTTGGCGGCGCTATTAAATTGATGCAGAAGATAATCATGTAACGCCTGAACTTCTCTCAGTGCACTGTGACAACTGACAATGGTAATAGAATCATCAAGTAACATCTTTTTTTCTTTACTTGTTGAGGTACAATCTGAATTAGGCTTCTCTTGACTCAAATGACCCGCATCTTCTAGCATTAAAATATCATTTTGTACGCTTTGAAGAATATTTTTTGAAGAAAGTGAACTGCCATACTTTGAATTCAGCCCAATATCTAAGTTGTTTGTCTCGGTCTTTGAGACAAATAATGAAATATCTATAGTTGATATTTGCTGCAACAATGATAGAAATTCACGACCTTGTTGTCCTAAACTTGCTAGTAGCGGGTTACCAACGAAGAAATGCTCGTTATCAATACCATTAGACCAACGGTTAAGTTGATTGAATGCTTCTTTTTCAGAACTTATATCGCCCCAATAGGAATAACAAGGGTTTAAATGATAAAAATGCACCTCTACATGCTCACTTAATGCATTGGCAAAATTTAACCACATGGGTGCCATGCAGTTAATACCAAAAAAACTGATACGTTTAGGTAAAACTTGTTTATTTTCATTTAACCGTTTAGCAATGTTTTTAATGGCATTATCCAACAATTCCACCGGATTATAAGGAGCTTGTTCGATTAATAATCGCCATAATTTAGCTTGCCAAAGTTGTTTATCGTCTAGATTAATATTTGCATTTGTTTCTTGCTGCTCAATATTTACGGCACCATTACAGGAATGCAGAGAGAGGGTAAAATGCCCTTTTTCCCAATTATCAAGCCACTGCGGCCTAAAAATAAGATATTGTTCATATAAATCGGCAAGTTGAACAGCTAACTGATATCGTTTAAGGTTTTCTTGTTCAGAAAAATAATGAGTTGCTTGTTGATCTAATGTTTTACTCGATATGCTAAGTAGAAGTGCATCATAATCATTACACCAATATTGAGTAGCCGGCTTAAAGTCAACGTCATTTATAACATCTTTTGTCGATAAAAAAGCATGGATACGCCACGCAAGCACCTCTCTTAGATAAGGAGACTGTTCAGGCACATCCTCTTCGCCAGCCAACGTCCTCAAAAGGCCCCAAAGATATTGCGCTGGTAACGCGTAACCCATATTCATGCTAATACCACGCTCTTTAGCTATTTCTAAATTAAGCCAATGCTGCATACCTGGGTTTTCAACAACAATCACTTCCTTTTCGAAAACCCCTATTGGTGACATTGTCGATATTTTATTTAACAACAACAATAAACCTTCGGTTTTATTGCTAGGATAGAGGTGAATCAAAGGTATTTCCTTATTTGGTAACTAGGGTCTGTTGATCTTTCATTTTTGCCTCTGCTATAGCTAGTTTTAAGATAACAAGACATAAAGAGTGCTATGTAGTTTTTCTACTTTAACTTTTTTGACGGTGTTAGGTTGAAAACTAGCCATAGTCCTTCGTCTTGCATTATAAAAGTGTTATCTTTGTTGCTTAAAGTGCATTGGAACTACCAAACATAACATTAAGCACCTCGATTAGCCTCCTTTACAAGAGCACAGAACTGTAAACTGAAAGGTCAAAATCCCCTAGCCTGCTTGCGTTGAAGTTTAGTTGCCATCGATGCTATAGACAAAGTCTTAATAAAATCGACTATGAAAATTGTATATTATTCTTAATTTATTTACACAAGTGTAAGATTATTAAATTTAAACATAAGCCAAAGCTAAACACTATCAAAATGTTGTGTAAATTAATTGGCTTTTTCATAACGAACTAAAACCTAAGGCTTGTTCAGCTATTTACTTTAGAATTAGTTGACACTGTTACTTATAACAACATGTATCATCATATCTTGATACCATCACAGAAATAGGTGTTCCCTTGTAACGAGATTTAGAAGAATAAGAAGCTGTTTTAACGAACCATATCTTTGTAAATCAGGTAAATTATCAATAAAGGAAAATTTATGAGTAAGTTGATTTATGATGAGCAAAGAAGAGTAAAGCAATGAGCCATCCTACGGGCGAAAATTAACTTAAAGCAGAAAGAAACTTAGCTGATATACAACTGATTTCACCGTGACTTTCTTCATAGTCACGTTTAAAGGAACTTTGAAGGTAATCTTACTTATTTTTATTATCAAAGAGTTTTTAAAAAATATCGAAGACCACTAAAAAGCGCTCTTAAAAAGACAGTCGTAAGATGCAAGCCATGAAAGCTTCTTTTAAAGTTAGACAAAAAATCAAATCAACAAGTTTTATTAATAGACGAGCGTAATTGATACATTAACACTTAACACTTAAACGTCAAAGTTGTCTTTAATACTTTGAATTACAATGTTTAGCTCAGATTTAAGTTCTCTAAACAGTAATGTAGTATCCACCATAGGTTCATGGTTGATCGAAATATCAAATTCTTGACAAAGACTAAACAATTTTAAAGCGCCTATAGAATGAGAAACTTCTTTTAGCTTATGTGAAAGGCTTCTAAGTTTTAGCATATCTTTTTCTAATAATGTCAGTTCTATTTCGTAGGCATCTTGAAAATGGTTAGTATAAAATAAAATTAACATTTCTTTATACAAGCTTTCTGTACCAAAAACATTATCAAGACCTACAGAAAAATTTATACCGGGCAATACCCTATTATGAAATACAGGAATGAGATCAGAATCAACAACTAAGGTGTCCACTGTTAATGTATTTGCTTTGTTTGCTATGCCCTTAGGGATATCATCTCCATTACACACCAAGTTCCGACCATTATGCTTTGCATAATATAAACCTTTATCTGCTTGTTTAAGCAATGCAACTACATCATCATTTCCCGCTTCGGTTGAAGCAAGCCCAATACTTACGGTCATGTTCACATACTGATTTCCTATCGTTGTGGGTACATTTAAAGACTCAATTGAGCGTCTGAATCTGTCGAAAACATTACAGGCATCATGCATCGAGGTACCAGGTAAACAAACAGCGAACTCTTCACCGCCTATTCTGCCGATAATCTCGTAATCTCTAAAACCTTCTTTTAAACATTTTGTAACGGCTACAATACATAAGTCACCGATATGATGTCCGTATTTGTCATTGATGGATTTGAAGAAGTCTATGTCTATCATCGCAATAACAAGTTCTTCTTTAGCTCTGCGATTATAACTGAGTGATTTTTTGGCGAGAGAAATAAAGTTACCACGATTATTGATCCCCGTGAGATAGTCTGTCTTAGCCATTTTCTCTAATTTTAAGCTATTTTCTTTAGCTCTGAGGGATGTCCGTATCCTTGCCAATAGTACTCGCGCAATATAAGGCTTAATAACGTAATCATCTGCACCAAGATCTAACGCTTTTACAATAGCATTATCATCCATGGAGCTCGATAGCATAATGACGGGGATTGATTGACTAACTTGAAGAGATTTAAGAATTTTAAGGGTTTCTAGTCCAGACTTACCTGGCATTATAAGGTCAAGTAAAATAAGATCGACAGTTTGGTTTTTAAAGAATTCGATCCCCTCTTCCCCTGAATTTGCTTTGTAAACTTCACAGCCAGCTTTCTCTAAATCAAATGCTAGAAGAAGCTGCATATCAATCGCATCATCAATAATTAATATTTTATGCTTTTTCTGCGTTTTAAACATGGCAATGCTCAACAATCGGATTGATTAAAATAGGTCAACTTCACTTCTGCAAGTGATATTTGTTTTACACTTCTAGTTTCCTCAGCAACTTTAGTTTCTATATAAACTTGTTGGCTTTTTTCACTGAGATCAATTAATTGGTCATGCGGGGCCTCTGCACGACTATCATTAAATGCAGTTAAAAATTTATATTTTCCTAACCGAAAGCTGCTTGAGCTTTAATTTAATTAATTATGAGTTGATATATGCATCACAATGTCATCTTTGATAGCTAACTGAGTCAAACTGTCTTTTAAAGCATAAGAAGACCACTTAAGTTGTTTACCTTGTGCATGTATATACGTAACAATTTCAAGTATGAACTGCACACCAATGGAATCATAACGCTTGAAATCACCATCAGATAATTCAACAATGTCTGTTCAATCTATTTCAGACAATATGGTTGCTTTGTAATGTTCGACTTGTGCAATGATTAATTCATTAGAGAGTTTAATCATCAGCTTTTTCTGAAAATGTTACCCATTCGTAATTTAAACTATAAGTTAGATTTAAGCTAAAGCAAGAAGGCTTCAACAACTTAAGCTATATATTAATTTAAAGTACTGAAAAATATAATTTTAAAATTTTTTATGTTTAGGCCATAGAGTACAAAATTTCTAGTTATTTTTAATTGGCACAAAATAAAAAATTCAAATTAGCCTTACTATACTTAATGCTAATTGATGGTGTTAGATATCGTTGGGAGGTTTGGCGAAGTTTAAAACAGGGTCTGTATTGAGCCAAGTGTTTACAATCACAAGTCGTCGTGAATAACCATATGAGTATGACTCATAGGGGCACTTGCCATTTTTCCCTTCTAG
>CAWVWK010000145.1:0-6676 GCA_963933725.1 uncultured Colwellia sp. | reverse complement strand
TTGATAAAGTCGCCTTTAAATGCGCTATCTTAGAGCCTCACCTCGTTAAAACAAAATTTGGTTGGCATGTCATGAAAATACTTTACCGCACTTAATTATTAGTTAGGTATTTTGCTGTTCGTTCATTGTAATCCTGAGTATCAAAATTATCGCAAAACGTTTTAATAATGGGTTAATATGGTCAGTTATAACTTCGCTATTAGCGTGAAGTGCTTTATAGATAAGTTTGTTGTTCTAATATATTGCGCATAGTATCACCTATAAATGCTGCTATTATTGTTGATTTTTACCTCAAAGTTGTTGAATACTTAAGTTCAGATGGAGCTACATATTATTACCCTAGGGATGATTAAGGTAATTGCATAAAATAAGGTTTACTATGGTTGTTAATAAACATTTCCCTATCGTTGTATTTTTAATTGGCTTTTACATTCTAACGGGCTGTGGAGGTGGTCAAACAAGTGTTGATATCAATACTGATATCGATGAAGGAGGAAATAACCCAGAGCAAAGTAGATCGTATATTCTTGGTGCTGACATTTCTAGTTTAGCTGAATATGTCGATAACGGTGCGATATTTGTTGATACTGATGGTGCAGAAAAATCGATGTTGGCGTTGTTAAAAAATCATGGCTTTAACTATATTCGTTTACGAACTTTTGTTGAACCCTATGCTGATTTTGGCTATGCAACTGGTATTGGTGCTTGGTGTGAAGCAAAAGCCGAAGCATACAACGATAAAGCTCATGTTATTGAACTAGCTAAACAAGTTAAAGCAGCTGGGATGAAGTTATTACTCGATTTTCATTACAGCGATACTTGGGCCGATCCAAGTAAGCAAGTTATTCCTGAACAGTGGCGCAGTATTAATACCATTGACGACCTAGCGCAAGCCGTTGAAAATTATACCTCTGATGTACTGACCGAAATGAAAAGTGCTGGTGTACTGCCAGACATGATACAAATTGGTAATGAAATAACACCAGGTTTACTGATTCATACTCCTACTACTGATTCTGATTGTTTTGGTAATAATTCAGTGGTCAATCAAGACGTCAATGGCAGTGTTGATAACTGGAGTAATTTGGCAACACTGCTCAAAGCTGGCATTAATGGTGTGAAACAAGTTGATGACAATATTGATATTATGTTGCACGTTGAGAATACCCAAGATAGAGACGGTGTTATCCAATGGGTTAATCAAGCGATGGAATATTCAGTAAATTTCGATGTGCTCGGTTTGTCGGCGTACGAGCGATGGCAAGGGCCGTCTAGTCAATGGGAGGGAACCTTAACTTCACTCACTAACACTTTTCCAGAGCTTGAATTCAGTATTGTCGAATATAATCCTCAAGGGCGTTTATTGAACGATATTATGTTTAACTTACCCAATCAACGAGGTTTGGGTACCTTTTTTTGGGAGCCTCTATTATCGGGAGACTGGGGCCAATCTATGTTCATTAAAACGGGCAATGTTTATACTGCTAAAGCAGACAGCTTTATAGTATTTGATAATATCGTTGAAGATTATGGGCTATAACTGTTTAACTTTATGACTGTGTAATTTGGTAAATTAGCCATTAACTGAAAATGAGCAGGTATATAACAATCACCCAATAATTGAGTTTTTGTGTGTTGTGAGTACTACATGTTAGGTTTTATGTTTATTCATAATTGAACTATCAAAAATTATTGTATTCTTTTTGGAAAAGCTAAAGGAAAAGATTTTTCTAGTTGATTATGAACAAGCTAATTGGGACAGGCATGTTTTACTCATTAAAGTATTTTTTTGATACTTAAACACCAGTAGGTTTTTTCTGAACACTTTACCTTACAAGTGCTCTCTAAAATGGTACTAAAACAATTTAAAGTCATTCAAAAAAGCCTTAATGCTGGCTTTGTGTGAAAATAATATTTTGATATATTCTATATGGCTATTTCTAATAAAAACGCTATCCAAACATTGAGAATTGAAGCCTTTGACCACTCAACCATTTTCTATTCGTATGCATTGCAAATTCAATTAACCTTTTTATGGGTCCTACACCCTGAGAGTGATTTCTTCCAAAATGTTCCGCTAAATACAGCCAATCCTTGTCATTAATACCCAGTTGCTGTAACAGTGGCTGTTCACATGATCCAATAACCACCGTCTCCCCCTTTACAATCGATCTTCCTGTCGCATCAACCAAACTTAAATAGTCGCTAAGTGAGAAACCTAATCCACAAGATGAATTTTTATGTTCATGCCCTATAAACCTGTGCAATGGTTTTTTGTTAAAATGCAATTGCTCTGGTTTATCTCTTTTACAGGCTTTACTATGAATGCGCTCAAAAATTGACGTGAACTCTGAATTATTCGGTGATGTTGCCATTTTGGCGCGTATGGGGTTTAAATCGACATAAGCCATACAAGCAAGAATGGCTTTTTCATCTAACAGTGCTTGAGACTTAAAACGGCTTTCCCAAAAATGTCCTTTGCAGTTATCTTCTTTATTAGATTTTCTTGATATATATTCGTTTAAATTTTTCATTAACCACGATAAATCAGTTAGTCTTTCTCGATATGTATTAATGATTTTGATTGCTGCATTGGATCCTGCCATACCATGACTATCACTTTCTAGAAAAGCTTTAACTAATGGAGAAAGGTTATAAAGCTCACCCCAACGCCTACAGACTTCTTTATTGCTCCATCCTTTAGCTTCATCTTCATTCACAAAGACAACTAAATGATAGTGATTTGACATCACCGCGTAGCTTGCTACTTCGATAGCAAACACAGAGCTTAAAAAATGAATACGGTTAACCATCCATAATCTTCGATGTTCAAAACTTCTTTTTGTGGCTTTATCAAAACCACATAGAAATGCTCGCCTAACGCATCGTGAGATAAGGTGATAATATTTTGTATCTTGTAAAGATATTTGGCTTTTTCTAGATTGAGTCATTAATCATTCCTTGATTATAGGTTCCATTGTTTTATGAGTATAGTCAAAAAAATATCTTTGATTAGTTTTTGCCTGTCCTCTTTTTTTTATTTTTGCCTGTCCTCTTTTTTGATTCTTTTTTGTCTTTTTGTTTACTTGCTGTTTTTTTTGTTTTTTTTCTGTTGGCGTGTGTTTATAATGGCGTGAAATTTATTTTTAATAATACATTAGTACAATACTTTATTTGTCTGAGTCCAAGTAGATTAGTGAGAGTTTTATGTTTTTTTTGCTTCAGCCATCATATGTCAAAACAAAAACCAAAGAGCAAGGTTTCACTTTGATAGAACTAATGATTGTAGTCGCTATTATCGGTATTTTATATACGATAGCTTTACCATCTTATCAAACTTATATGCAAGAGGGGCGTCGTGTTGATGTGCAACATTTCACCTTGCAACAAATTGCTATATTAGAACGTCAATATACACGTGAAGGTGCTTATCGAAGTGCTGGTAATGAAGCCACTGAATTTTCTATTGCGGATACAGATTTCTATTCATTCACATACACCCCTGCTGCTAGTAGTGACTTTAACGATAAATTTACGATTAAAATCACCCCTAAAGGTAGTCAAATATCAGATAAATGTGGTGAGATGACAATTAATCACCAAGGCCAAACTACCGCAACACCTGCAAGCATATCAGCTGAATGCTGGAACTAATTAAAAATCTCATAAGGATTAAAAATTTGCTATTAGCTTGCTTTTTTACTTTAAAATATGGTTGTTAACATGAGAAAGCAACAAGGATTTACACTCACTGAACTGCTGGTTACATTGGCAATTCTCGGTATTCTATCGTTAGTGGCGATACCTTCATTTTTAGAACAACTTAAATACAATCGTCTTATTTCTAATACCAACCAATTACTAGCTGTGTTTAAGTTTGCCCGCAGTGAGGCGGCAAAAAGAGATAGAACTGTCACGCTAAAAAAAAGTGACGATGAGTGGCATATTATAATTGATGGCCAAGTTGAACCCTTGAAAAAATTTCAACCTAGCCATGAATCTATAACAGTAAACACCTTAAAAGATCTAACTATTACCGCGACAGGTGAAGTACAAGGTAACGATAATCAATTTTTAATTACCGATAGTGATACCTCTACTGTTGATTTTTGTTTGAACATTTTAACCAGTGGGCAAGTGCAGCGCACTAACACTAATACATGTTAATTGCATACCATGCTCATAAATAGACCCAACAAAGGATATTTATGACAAGGAAAAATAATGAATAAATCACTAACATTTAAGCCTCGGTATTATAACGATGCTGGTTTCTCATTGGTTGAAGTACTGATTGCTTTAGCTATTTCAAGTATTGCGTTACTTGGCCTCGCTGCGGGGCAATTACAATCATTAAAGTATGCCACTAACAGCTTTAATTACACTTTATCGTTAGTGCAAGCTAATAATGCCATAGAGCGCACTTGGGTAAACCTGTGTGCTTTGCAAGAGGGGAACTTAGCGTATGATGGAAGTTATCGTGATGCTAATTTTACTCCGCAAATTACCCTTTATACGTTAACACCATCGCCTCAAGTAGATCAGGTTTTTGCCAATAAACTAGATATAACAGTAAGTTGGCAGGATGCACGTATGGCCGACGCTAATGACAGCATAATTCGTATTAATGCTAAATACCCACCAATTTGTTCTTAATTTACTGTGGATACTATGCCTCAATATCATCTTAAATACTTATCGCCATGTCAAAAACGGCAGAATAAACGAAACCCAAGTATTAGTAGCAAAGCTAAATCGAGCCTAAACACCTCTAAAGGCTTTACCCTAATAGAATTAATGGTAGCTATGGCTTTAGGGGCTTTTATAATTTTAGGTGTTATTGGGACATACTCAAGTATTAGCGCGAGTTCGCAAGTCACAAAAGAACTAGAAAATGCGCAAGAAGTTATTCGCTATAGTTCACAAGTATTTACCCGTAGTTTAAAACAAACCACTGTTCCATTAACGTTTGCCAACGGTAATCAAACCATTACGGTTACACAAAAAGCTAATAGCCGATCTTGCCTTGGTACACTAATTAACGTTGATTATAATGAAACCTTTACATTTTCTAAACCTAACCTGAGTTGCCAGATTTCTAACCTAGCGGGTGTTGAAATCGCCGCTAACACAATATTACTAACAGGTATTGCTGATTTTCAATCAGCGCTAGTAGGTAATTTATTTACGTTAAGCGTAACACCCACCGCTTTACCTTTAAACTTTGGTACCAATGGTGTTCGTATTGATATTGCGCTTACAACAAAAATTATGCGTGAAGCCATGAATGCCCCCTAAATAAAGATCAAAGGAATACAGTTATGTTTTTTTCAAAAAACACTAAAATGCATGAATCGCAACGCGGTTTTACTTTAGTTGTTGTGCTTATTTTAAGCGGTTTAGCCAGTATATTAGTGTTAAGCTCCATGAAAGATAATGTGAATCAAGAACGGCTAAGTGGTAACTTTCAAAAAAAACTTAATGCCAGATTAACGAGTGAACAGGGAATCTTTGATGCCATAGCTGAAACTAAAGACTATCTAGCAAACAATCCGGCGGCGAGCGTTAATGACTTAGTCACAAACATTGGTGACCTATCAAAATCAGAGGGAACCGATCTGACACTTAAGGGAGTGAAGTACAAGGTACAACTGAGTGCAGACAATGATGAGTTAGTATTGTCGAGTACAGGGAACCGTTTTGAAGGAGAATCGTCGTTAAAAGTGCGCTTGAAGATTGTTCCTGGTGGAGGCAGTTCGGGTTTTACTGATGCGATAGTAGGCTGTGATAAAGTTACTTTAGGAGGGAGTGGTAAAATTGATAGCTTTAACTCATCTGAAGGGCCTTATAATAAGTCTAAGGGGGAAGCAGGCAATGTGTCGACCATAAACAAAAATGGAGCTGATGTTATTCTAGGCGGAGGTAGCCCAATCTATGGTGATATCAATTCAACCGGAAAGATTAATACTGGTACATCAAAAGTAGTCGGTAATTTACATGCCAATGGCGATATTACTCTTCGTTACAATGTACAGCCGGTTAGTGGCAATATCTTAACACGCGGTAAATACACTCAGGCAGGTGGAAAAATTGGTGGTTATGTGCGTGCCAACGGTGACGTAAAGATGGGTGAAGGCTCGTCTATTTCAAACAATAAAGAGCCAAACTTACCAGATATTTTATATGGGGGTAAAGGAAACTTTATTCCAGCAAATTTAAAAAAGTATGATACCGAATATTTTAACCGGAACCCTAATGTTCCCGAGGTAAAAAGCTCTGATGAGACGGCACCAAATTATGATCCAACCGATCCTACAACTAATTGTGATTTTTTAAATATTACGAGTGAAATTAATAAGATTGATGACGGCAATAATAACCTAAAAGCGTTTAAAACACTCGGTTGGACTACTTCTTATACTATGTTGCCAAACAAATTATACAAGAATAGCAATCCCGGTACTTCGTTGATATCGTCGGTTAATGCGAATGTATTTGGCATGACAACTGAGGTTTTAAAAGTAAGAGGATTTAAAGTTACCAATGATACTGTTGTGGTTAAAGGGGATGTTACCTTATTCGTCGATGGCAATTTTGAAATGACAGGTAATCCCAAGATTAGTATACAAGCAGGTAGTAGCTTAACGTTAATTATTACAGGTAAAGTCAATATACC
>CAWVWK010000144.1:0-6702 GCA_963933725.1 uncultured Colwellia sp. | reverse complement strand
AGGATTTTTATGACCATTCTCTCCATGATAGTAGCAACCGCCAAACATAATGTAATTGGTAAAGATAACGATATGCCTTGGCATTTACCTGCGGATTTAGCCTACTTCAAAAAAGTCACTTTAGGTAAGCCAATTATTATGGGTCGCAAAACCTATGAGTCGATAGGCAGACCTTTACCAGGGCGTCGCAATATCGTTATATCTCGTGATGCTAGTTACCAAGCTAAAGGCATTGATACGGTTACATCAGTAGAGCAAGCTCTTGCACTGGTTGATGGTACAAATGGTGGTGAAGCGGTAGGAGAAATCATGGTGATAGGTGGCGGTGCTATTTATCGCCATTGTTTAGCGAGCGCTAATCGCCTTTATATTACACATATCGTTGCTGAAATTGAGGGTGATACTGTGTTCCCTGATTATGATATTAACAGCTGGGAAAAAGTTGAAAGCACTTTAAGGCCTGCAGATGATAAAAATAATTATGATTTAGATTTTTGTGTTTATGAGCGTAAAGAAAAAAACTAATGAAACAAACTATTACTGCTAATAAATTCGCTTTGTTTTTCTTGGTTTTTGCCATCGTAGCCGCATTATATGTGCAACAAGGTGTTACTCCTATTTATGTTGATGAGGCTTATCATTTCGGCATTTGGTCGCTTTTACCTGCATTGGTTACCGTTACGCTGTGTTTGCTTACAAAAGAGCCGCTTACATCGCTTTTAAGTGGTGTCGTCGTCGGTGCACTTATGATGGGGCAATACAACTTAACGGACCAAATATTAATCCCTTCATTAGCACAAACAAGCACCGCTGGCCTACTTTTACTTTATTTATGGTTGTTAGGTGGCTTATTAGGTATTTGGTCTAAAACAGGTGCAGCGCAAGCATTTGCTAATTACATGACAAAGCATTTTGTCTCTGGGCCAAAATCTGCAAAACTCGTAACATGGTTTCTTGGAGTCCTGTTCTTCCAGGGCGGTACAATGAGTACTGTATTAGTTGGAACGACAGTTAGACCTTTAACTGATAAAGCGAAAGTGAGCCATGAAGAGGTGAGTTATATCGTTGATTCAACCGCTTCGCCTATTGCGGTTGTTATTGCTTTTAATGCTTGGCCTGCATACGTACAAGCACTTATCTATGTGCCAGGTGTAGCTTTCTTAGCAACTGAAGCAGATAGAATTGCTTTCTTCTTTAGTGCAATCCCTTTTAGTTTTTATGCCATGTTAGCCGTATTATCTACTTTACTGGTAAGTTTAAATATTATGAACTTTGCTGGTAAACGATTACGAAATGCGCATAACCGAGCGGCTACAACAGGTGAACTTGATGCACCTAATGCAAATCCATTAAGCGCTAAAGAATTGCAGCAATGCGCTGTACCTGCTGGCTATTCGCCTAAACCTTTTGAGTTTATCATGCCGCTTATTGCACTTATCGCTACTGCGGTGATTACTTTTATTATGTATGGTTCACCGAAAATCACTTGGGCATTTGGCATTGCGTTATGCATTACTTTTTTTACAGCACTCATAAAAGGCATGTCATTAAAGAATGTTATTGAAGGATTTGGCAATGGCTTAAAAGGTGTCGTTCTTGCTTCTGTGATCTTAATGTTGGCTGTTACCATTGGCACAATCAGTAAAGAAATTGGTGGTGGTGTTTACTTGGTATCCTTGCTGTCCTCGCAAGTTGCATTTTGGATGTTACCGTTCATTTTACTGTTAATGTCGATGATTATTGCTTTTTCAACCGGTACAAGTTGGGGGACTTTTGCAATAGCTTTTCCACTGGCTATGCCACTGGCGTGGGCTATTGCACAAGCGCATGGATTAGACAATCCAGAGCTATTTATGATGGTATGTTTTGCAACGGTACTAAATGGCAGTGTTTATGGTGACCAATGTTCACCTATCTCAGATACAACAGTACTTAGCTCTATGACAACGGGTTGTGACATGATGGATCATGTTAAATCACAAATTGTACCTGCGAGTTTTGCAGCAGGTTTAGCCGGAATATTGTGGACGTTAACGGTAGTATTATTTGCATAGCAGAAAGTAAACATGTTCTTTTCCGCTTTCAGCAAGGTCAATCACTAAGGTAATCAGTAGGCTTAATCATTAAGGATAAGTTATGAAGATGAATAAATTAAGTGATATGTAATAAAGTTAATAGAAATCAATATCACTTATTCTTCGTCTTGTTCGTAAGCACTGAAGTCAGTTATGCCTTGCTCTTCTAGTATTTTACGTACATTAGCTGGAAGCTTTTCTGTATTATCTTTGGCGAGATCTTGATCATCAGGTAAAGGCTGGCCAGAAAAAGCATGTAAAAATGCTTCACAAAGTAGCTCACTATTGGTGGCATGACGTAAGTTGTTCACTTGTCGTCTCGTGCGCTCATCAGTAAGTACCTTCAGTACGCGCAACGGTATTGAAACCGTAATTTTTTTTACTTGTTCGCTTTTCTTTCCATGCTCGGCATACGGATTAATATAATCACCATTCCACTGAACCATGAACTTACCTCGTTGTTATTGATATGATGTGCAATTTATTATGATAAGCACTGATTTTGTATTTTTTTGATACAACAGGATAGCAAACTTAATGAAAATGATATTAAGTAATACATAAAAAGCGTATCTTACTACAAGGTAGATTTTACTAAGTGTAGTGGTGTAGTCAAGTAGAAGTTTAGATGTCTAAAAATTCTTGACCTAACTGAGTAAACTCTTTAGAGTTATAGACGTCCAAACATCTAAACGTATTGGTTGTATGGTGACCTTTTCATCATGACATTATAATTTTTTCAATTGGAGTATGCTATGTCGTATAACAAAGAAGCCACCGCAGCCGTAAGGGCAGGGATTAATTCAGACAAGCATCATGGGGCTGTTGTTGCACCCATCCATTTATCTAGTACATATTCTCTAAAAGGTTTTAATAAAAAAAGGGAGTTTGATTATTCAAGAACGGGAAACCCTACTCGAACAACTTTTGGAAATGCCATAGCTGACCTTGAGCAAGGTGCTGTTGGTGTTGTCACAAGTACAGGGTTAGCGGCCGTTCATCTTATTTGTCAGCTGCTTTCAACAGATGATTTAATCGTGATTCCTCACGACTGTTATGGCGGCAGTTTTCGTTTATTTACTCATTTAGCTAAACGTGGACAATTTAAGCTTATTGTCGTTGACCAAAATGATAAACAAGCATTAGAAGATGCATTAGCCAAAAAACCAAAATTAGTTTTGATTGAAACCCCGAGTAATCCATTATTACGCCTAGTTGATGTTGAAATAGTCACAAAAGCGAGTCATGCGGTCGGTGCACTTGTCGCTGTAGATAATACTTTCTTGTCTCCTTTACTGCAAAAGCCGTTATTATTAGGTGCAGATATCGTTTTCCATTCCACAACTAAATATATTAATGGTCATAGCGATGTGGTTGGTGGTGTTTTAGTGGCTAAAGACAAAGCTTTAGGCGAAGAGCTTGCTTGGTGGGCAAACTGTATTGGTATTACAGGAAGTGCTTTTGATAGCTTTCTTGCTTTGCGTGGTCTAAAAACATTACCTGTAAGACTTAAACAACACGAAGAAAATGCAAAACATGTAGCTAATTTCCTGAAAAATCATCAAGCCATAGAAGCAGTATATTATCCCGGCTTTGAAGATCATCCTGGTCATGAACTTGCTAAAAAGCAGCAAAAAGGTTTTGGTGCTATGATCAGCTTTGAAGTTAAGGGTGGTGTTGAATCGGTAAAATCACTTTTTGAAAATCTTGAAATTTTTACTTTGGCACAATCTCTTGGTGGTGTCGAAAGTTTAATAAGTCATCCATCGACTATGACACACGCAGGTATGGAAATTTCTGCTCAAATAGAAGCAGGAATTAGTCAGTCATTGGTTAGAATTTCAGTTGGAATTGAAGATATAGAAGATATTTTGGCTGACCTTCGTAACAGTTTAGATCTTTTAAACGGTACAAGTAAGTAATAACTTAATAGAATTGATAAGCACAAGTTTTAGTAGAAGTATTTTATGAGCAAAGAAGAGAAAAGCCTCAGCAAGGCCATACAAAACAAACTCAAGAAGCAAGCCGTCAATATACATAAATTTGGAGGGAGTTCTTTAGCTTCAACACAATGCATTAATCGCGTTGTTGAAATTATCAGTAGCCATTGCCAACTTAACGATATAATCGTGGTTTCAGCTAATGGGAAAACGACAGATCAACTATTTGCTCTTCATGCTTTAGGCGTTTCTTTGTATACAGAAAGTGAAAGTAACACGAAAGAAGTTAACACCCAATTAAGTGAAAAAATCTCACTGACACTGGCATTAATTGAACAGCAACAAATAGCATTAATTACAGAGTTATTAGACAAGAAAACCATTGAACAATTGGTCACGCTATTAGCTTTAGATATTGCTCAACTAGCACAATGGTTAGCAGAAGGTCCGGTTAAATATCAAAATGATATTCTTGCCTTCGGTGAAAAGTGGTCAGCAGACTTACTATCGGCGGTTTTAAACGAAAAAATATGCCCTAGTTATAGTATTGATGCCAGAGATTTTCTTGTTGTAGAAAGCTGCAAAACATTATCAATTAACTACGCTCTAAGTGCTGAAAAACTTCAAAATAAAATTGTTAAGCAAAAGTTAGCGGTTATTACGGGTTATATAAGCAAAAATGGAGAAGGAAGTACTTGTACACTTGGGCGAAATGGCAGTGACTATTCCGCAACCATTATGGCCGCATTAGTTGCTGCTAAAAATGTTACCTTATGGACTGATGTCGATGGTATTTATAGCGCAGACCCACGTGTCGTTCCAAATGCGAGGAAACTACATCGTTTACCTAGCGGTGTTGCACGAGAACTAGGGCGTTTAGGTAATCCTGTATTACATGCCAAAACACTCAGCCCACTAAATAAATTTAAGTTAGAAGTGAATGAAGTCTTAGCTAAAAACCATCCAGCTCAACATCATGTCGATAAATGTCATCTACATGTAGCGAGTAGTTTTGATATGAATGTCGTAGGCACTGAAATAGGTGAGTTTGGTCAAATTGCGCAACAAGAGTTATCTGTTACTTTTTTAAATGAATTGGTATTGGCAAAACTAACGGCTATTTCAAATAGTCTATCTCAATATATAACAGGTAAATACTCTCCGTTATGCATGGATAAAACAAAAGGCTATGTTGTCATAACTAACATACAAAAAAAGAGTTTCAAAGAAGACTTTAACGATCAAGAAGTAGACGTTAGTTTTAGTCAAGTATCACTGGTTGCAGTTGTAGGACATAAAGTTGCTTCAAGAGGAGACATCAAAGCACGTTTTAAAAGATCTCTGCTAAATACTGAAGCCCTTTCTGTAGTAGGTAGTGAAAATCAGCATAGCTTAATTGCAATATTATCTGAAAACTGTAATACAGAGCTGTTGAATTATGTACATAATAATATTACCAAAGATAGTAAAAATATAGGTGTTGTTGTCGCTGGATTAGGCAATATTGGTCAACGTTTTCTTGAGATTTTGCCTAGCCAGTTAACGAAAAATGACACGTTAGAAAATACCCATTTAGTTGGATTAATCTCTTCAACCAAGGCGCTAATTAAAAATGATGGTATAGATGTACCTAAGGCTGTTTCTCTTTTTTCTACAGAAGCAAAACCATATCAAGAGGATGAATTTCTAACTTGGTTAAATTCTCACCCTTATGACGAATTAATTATTGTTGATATAACACCGAGCGAGTCCTTTAGTCTTCGATACCAAGATTTCTTTAAGTTAGGTATTCATGTCATTGGCGCAAATAAATGGGCAGCATCAAGCAGCACTAAAAACTATAATCAGTTGCTAAAAACAGCACAAAAGCATAACAGTTTATGGCTAGGTAACACGACAGTTGGCGCTGGCTTACCTATTAATTATGCTATATCAGATCTAGAAAATAGTGGTGATAGCATTACTGCTATTTCTGGGATATTTTCTGGGACATTGTCTTGGTTGTTCGAAACATATAATGGCGATACTAAATTTTCTTCGCTATTACTCGATGCACAGGCACAAGGAATTACTGAGCCTGATCCCCGAGAAGATTTATCTGGGCGAGACGTTCAACGCAAGTTATTAATTTTAGCTAGAATGGCTGGTTTTGAACTTTCGTTAGAAGATATCCCTTGTAATAACCTTGTACCAGAGCATTTGCAAAAAATATCTACAGATGAATTTTTAAAACGAGCACATGAACTTGATGATTTTTTTGAAAAGCAGTTATTACAAGCCAAAGAGCAAGATGGCTGTATTCGTTATATAGCACAATTAAATAACGACGATAAAAACAGGCTGACAACGGAAGTTGGTTTGAAGGTATTACCTAAGGAACATGCTTTTTCAAACCTTACTCCTTGTGATAATATTTTTCAAATTCAGAGCTTATGGTATAAGGATAACCCTTTGATTATCCGCGGACCTGGTGCAGGGAGAGAGGTTACCGCAGCGGGTTTACATTCAGACTTAGTTAAATTATGCAAAGTATTAGCCCACAAACGAAATCAAGTTAAAATAAAAAGGGTGAATTAGGATACAAAAGCACCATTTTATAGATTCAGCTACAAGCCTTTTACTCTTTATCATATAGTAAGAGGCTTATTGCTTGATAAGGTAAAAAAGCAAGGGATAAAAATTCAGCA
>CAWVWK010000143.1:0-6714 GCA_963933725.1 uncultured Colwellia sp. | reverse complement strand
GGCTTATCGTTAGTCGATATTGCCAGACAGCTACAAGGTACTTTATCTGGGGAAGTTAATGGTTCAATTATAGAAGCAACAGAATCTATTCCTGTTCGCGTTAGAACGGCAAATAGCAACAAAAAACAAGTTGCTGATTTAGCAAATATTAATCTAGTAACGCCAGAATCCGCTTCTAAAAGTATGCAAGATGACCATTCTTTAAAAAGTATTCCATTAACAACCATTGCAGATTTATCATTAAAACCAAGTAGAGGGGCTATCCCGCATCGCGATGGTTTTAGAGTCAATGTTGTTGAAGGTTATCTTACTGCAAATGTATTACCTTCTGTTGTGCTAACTCGAATTCAAGCTAACTTAAGTGCACTGAATTACCAACTTCCTTCCGGTTATAAATTGGAGATCGGCGGAGAATCTGCTCAACGAGATAAAGCAGTCGGTGAATTACTGGCAAGTGTTGGTGTAATTATCACCTTATTGATCACGATTGTCGTACTTTCATTTAACTCTTTCAGATTAGGTGCGATTATCTTTTTCTCGGCTTTTCAATCTATAGGGCTCGGGCTTTTAACTGTATATTTATTTGATTATCCTTTTGGTTTTACCGTTATTATTGGTCTACTTGGTTTAATGGGTTTAGCAATCAATGCTTCGATTGTTATTATCGCTGAGTTCAAAAGTAGTCCAGAAGCTGTAAAAGGTGATACCGATGCTATTATCAAGTCAGTACAAAGCTGTACAAGACACATCACATCAACAACGATAACAACCGTTGGTGGATTCCTGCCACTCATTCTAGCGGGTGGAGGTTTCTGGCCCCCCTTTGCGGTTGCTATAGCGGGTGGTACTGTTTTAACAACCTTACTCTCTTTCTTATTTGTTCCGGCTGCATTTACGTTGTTTAGTCGACAAAAAGCATTTGAAGTTTCAGAGCTGGATACGAAGAACTAAGAAGCGAGAAGCGAGCAGGAACAGAGGTAGCTGGAAAGCTTAAAGGCGATGAGAAAATTGTGGCTAAAGCCGACTCCTATAGGTTTAACAACCAACAAAATATATTACTTTTGTAGGAATATGCTTTAGCCGCGATCCTTTTTGTCTTAGATCTTATGCCTCAGTCCTTAGCGCTTAAACAAGCAAAAAGATCTAAAAATTCTCCAATAAATTCAGTCCCAAAAGTACAAAAACCTCCTTCAAGCCTTCACACTTATCCTTTTTTTTCAATCCACAAAGGCTGTTTTTCAACACAAAAAAAGTGACCGCTAGGGTCACTTTTATTAAGTCTTCTTAGAAAAGGTTATTTGCTACTAAAATCTAACAAATAGCCAGTCTTTGTCTTCACTGAAATATAGCGTTCTAACCTGCCCTTTACCTTCAATATTTACCATATTGATTTGTGTTGGCCAAAGTTCACGTAACGTCCCGTTATAAAGCTTAACACCATCAAGATTTTCAGGAATGGCTGTTTCTTGGTATACCCAGAAAAACTTCCCTTCTACCTCATAACCTACGCTGGTTAATGGTAATTGTTTATCAGCTAACGATTTCACTAAAAACTCTTTCGCTACATATTGAGCAAACTGTTTTTGTGTTTTATCAGAGTTAATAATATCGGCTTTTTTATCAAAAAGTGTTTGCACCGCATGTTCTGTATCATGCATATAAAAGCGGTGTGCAATCTCTAGTTGACCCGAATTTTTATTAAAAAGAACCGTTGTTTCAGCTGCTTTTTGTTGGTGGGCAAACGCAGTGTTTGTTACCGCCAACAAAAAGAACGTTACCAAAATAAATAAACGTCTAACCATTATTTATCTGCTTTCTCAGTTTCTACGTCTTTCTTATCTTCTTCTTTTTTGTCTGTATCAAGCTTAGTTTTAATATCTTGCATGATATCTCTAGATACTTTAGAAGTACGCTTTTTAGACTTATAAGCTTCTACGCGAGAAGGGATAATTTGACGAGGATAATGGTTGTTCTCAACATTAACATCAGCCGTTTCCCATCCTGGATCAACCACAACACTAGCAAGCTCTTTGTCTTTATCAGTAACAACAAGCTTACGAACGTGCTTAGGTGAACGACGCCAGATTTCAGCTGGAATGTACTGACTTTCTTTTGAGCCATCTTTATACGTTAGCTCTAAAAGAATAGGCATTACTAAGCCACCAACATTTGAAAACTCTAATACATAGTAGTTCTTGTCTTCTTTAACAGCACGCTCTAGTGTTTTGCGTTCCCAAGGCTTTAAGCCTTTTAAGAATTTCTGGTAACTGTTACGTTCTTTATTGGTTACAGTGAAGCGATCATTGTCATCATAGAAGTCAGAAACATCTGGGTTACGGTCAACCCATAACTCTTTACCTTCAGCTTTGTTACGCTCAACAAATAATGATGATGGTTTATCAGCTTCAATTTGACGTAAACGAGCGTAATCAATATCAGGGTTATGCGTGTCTAAACGCATTTGGTACACTTTATCGATTGAGATATCTACGTGATCTGTTGAGTAGAACCAACCGCGCCAGAACCAATCTAAGTCAACACCAGAAGCTTCTTCCATAGTACGGAAAAAGTCTGACGGTGTAGGGCGTTTAAACTGCCATCTTAAAGAATACTCTTTAAAAGCAAAATCAAACAATTCACGACCTAGAATCACTTCACGTAAAATATTAAGTGCAGCAGCAGGTTTTGTGTACGCGTTAGGACCAAGTCTTAAAACACTGTCAGACTGGGTCATAATTGGCACTTGGTTTTCAGACTTCATGTAACCTGTAATGTCACGAGGTTCAACACCCCATGGAATTGTAGGATCCCATTCACGACCAGCAACACCGTCTAAGAAGCTGTTTAAACCTTCATCCATCCAAGTCCACTGACGTTCGTCAGAGTTAACAATCATTGGGAAGTAAATATGACCAATTTCATGGATAACGACGCCAATTAAGAAGCGTTTTTCTGCTTGAGAATAAGTACGAGTACCATCATCTTGTAAATCGGTACGAGGTCCGTTAAACGTGATCATTGGGTATTCCATGCCACCTACAGGACCATTTACAGATTGAGCTGTTGGGTATGGATAATCAAAAGAGTAACGAGAGTAAACTTCCATTGTATGGATAACTGACTCTGTTGAATACTTCTTCCAAAGGTCACCACCTTCTTTAGGGTAGAATGACATTGCCATAACAAATGGCATATCGTCGCCACCTTGTTTATAGCCTTTAGCATCCCACATAAATTTACGTGATGAAGCCCAAGCAAAATCTCGAACGTTTTCAGCTTTGAACTTCCAAGTTTTACGCTTGTTAGTTCCTTCTTTTTCGTTTTCTAAAGCTTCTTCTTCCGTTACAACGAAAACTGGACGCTTAGAGGTTTTAGCTTTTTCTAAACGCTTACGCTGTGTATTGGTTAATACGCTTTTTGGGTTTGTTAAAACACCCGTAGAACTAACGATGTGATCAGCAGGAACGTTAATTTCTACTTCGTAATCGCCAAACTCTAAAGTGAATTCTCCACGGCCTAAAAATTCTTTGTTATTCCAACCTTCATAGTCTGTATAAGCATGAAGACGAGGGAACCACTGTGCAAGTAAGAATATGTCGTTGCCATCTTTTTCAAAATGTTCATAACCAGAACGCGCTGATACCGCATCTTCTTCTACAATGTTAAACGCAAAATCGATTGAAAAGTCTACATCATCGCCTGATTTTAAAGGCTTAGGTAAATCGATACGCATTTGTGTACCAACCACCGTAAAGCTTAATTTTTTGCCACGACTGTCTTTAATTGCGCTAATTTCATAACCAAGCTCGTTATCCGTCATAAAGTGTTGACGACGAAGTTCGCCTAAAGACATTTTTGCTGGTGTGTCAGCATCGCCAGCGCCAGTGTATGGACCACGACGACCAATACCACCAAAATTACTCCCCATATTGGCAATAGAGTCACCTTTAAAGATGTTTTGGTCTAGCTGAACCCATAAATATTTTAATTTGTAAGGCGAGTTATTTTGATAAGTGATTTTTTCACTACCGGTTAGCCGACGCTTTTCTTCATCAAGAGACACTTTAATTTTATAGTCAACTTGTTGTTGCCAGTACTTTTCACCTGGTTCACCTGAGGCATTACGATAAACATTCGGTGTTGGAAGTACTTCTTCCAATTGACGAAATTTATCTTCAAAGTCACCTTTCGTTTGTTTAATTGCTGAAGCATTTACTGTTGCGGCTATTGAAAGTGGCAAAAGTAATGTAGCAAACGCTTTAATAAATTTAATTTTCATTTTTACATTTCTTATATTGATTTGAGTTAATTGTTTCGCATTATTTATACGCTGAAAAACATAAAGTTCACGTTATAAATAATAGTCAATGAATTCAAAAGCGCGAATAGAAAAAACCTCGCACTTATTTGTTTAGAAAATGGTTATTTTAACGATGGTTATTGAGATGTCATATACTTCATAAACACTAAAAGTGCTATAAAAACATCTAACAAGCACCTCAACGACCCCTAAATACTATCATAAGTTATATAGCCCGAGAAAGCTTTAAACTTGTCAATAGCCGTGTTAAATGTTTAAAATTGTTGTTATTCGTTTACAATATACAGAGATTTTATATTTGAGTAGTTTTTTAAGTCAACAAGCAGAAAAACTCAATAAGCTGGTTACTCAACAAAAAAGCCAACCGAAGTGAGTTTTTTCTTATTTCTTATAACTTGCTTTACAGACTAGTTAGATACCGTTTAACTAAGGGTAGGACTTTAATACAAAACACTTTACTAAGACGATAGTCTACCTTCATTACGCCACTCAATTAAGCTGTGATTTAAAACTAAAAAATCATGTGCTCACACTGCATATTTGAACAATTCCTTGTTGCGGATATATAGAAATTATAAGTCAAACACTAAACTAATGATTCGAAAACCATGCCATTCACATCACACCTTGATTTGAATGCAAGTATTAATCGTGTCACAATATGATTTGATTAATGCTAATTTTCAAATCAAGGTAATTGATATGTGGATCTGGGAACAACCAAATTGGCCCCATTTTAATTGGGATAAAACGATCATAGAGCCGCTACTTAGACAGACACGATTAAACCAAGGCATCTTGCTTGGAAAAATGATGAGCCAGTTTCAACACCAAAAAGAAAGCTTGCTCGATACTTTGTTGGCGAACATTGTACATTCCAGTGCGATTGAGGGTGAAAAACTTAATGCGTTTTCTGTACGTTCTTCGCTAGCAAACAAGCTTGGCCTGACAGAAAAGCAACCTTTCCCTACTACAGAGCAAACTGATGGCTTCGCAGAAATTATGCTTGATGCTGTTGATAACCTTGATGCACCTCTTACACTAGAAAGGATCTTATACTGGCACGATAGGCTTTTTCCTGAAGACTACACCATGTTTAATCCAGTCATTGGTGGCGAGCTAAGAGGTACTGCGCCAATGCAAGTAGTTTCAGGAAGAATTGATAGACCGATAGTTCACTTTGAAGCGCCAAAGCGAGAGGTACTAGATGCTGAGCTCACAAAGTTTATCGGTTGGTTTAATACCTCAAAGCAAGATACTGCAATTGATCCATTACTTCGAGCAGCAATCACACACCTATGGTTTGTTACCTTACATCCATTAGATGATGGAAATGGCCGAGTCACTCGTTTGCTTACAGACTTAGCATTGGCTCAAGCTGAGCAGCAATCAGTTCGCTTTTACGCGATGTCTGTAAGCATACTTGCCAATCGTACAAGCTACTATGAAATTCTAGACAAAACTCAGAAGGGCGATTTAGATATAACAGCTTGGATTGTATGGTTTTTTAACACCCTAAATGAAACATTTAATGAAGCTTTAAATGAGATTGAAAAAACTGTGTTTAAAAGCAATTTCTGGCGAAATGTAGATCAAACAGAATTGTCAAAAGAACAAGTTAAAGTATTAAATAGAATGCTTGATGGTGATTTTTGTTCGGGGATTAATACATCCCAATATCATAAAGTTGCAAAAGTGAGTAAACCAACTGCCACTCGACACTTAACTGCGTTAGTAGGATTGGGGTGCTTAGAGAAATCTGGCGCAGGACGAAGTACTCGATATATGCTGGTTAACCTAAGTTCTAAATAACACGTGACGAGTAAAAGGGCAGAACTAGCTCAGTTCTTGTTTTATAAAGGCTGCATCTATGGTTAGAGCATACACCTAGGCTTGTGCTCTTCCCCAAGATTCTATAGTTGTTGAAATTATGTTGAATAAATCCTCTTCGGCTAAAGGAGATAATCTATAGCTCGGCATTAGTAGCCTTGTTTGTAGACTTAGTATCTACTGCAAGGGAGGCTTGTTCAAATATATCCATTACAGTGTGATTTGACGATTCGCCTCCAGCTAGCTGCTTAAAACCTTTCGCTACTTCTTCGCGTAATATTTCAAGCTGTTGATTTTTAGCCGCATCTTTTTCAAACAACAACCTCAACCCATCACGGATAACTTCACTTGCTCAAGTATATAAGCCATCAGCTACCTTCTCAGTAATTCTTCGCTTGAATTCTTTACCTAAAGTAACATTCATAATTAGCACTTCAATCATTGCCTGTTCATATTATGCGCATGATATGCGTACAACTCAAGTTTACTGTTTTTATCTTCTTCATACACATCAAAGCTGCAGAATTTGAAAAACAAAATAGCCGTTGTTGTTTATGTGAAAG
>CAWVWK010000142.1:0-6741 GCA_963933725.1 uncultured Colwellia sp. | reverse complement strand
TGATAGCGACAATATTACCGATTCACAGGACAATTGCCCTCTTGAAGCTAACCCCCAACAACTAGATTTAGATCAAGATAACATCGGTGATATTTGTGATTCAGATATCGATGGAGATGGTTATAGTAATGAGCAAGAAACTATTGCTAAAACAGACTTTAAAGACCCTAATTCAATTCCTTTAACTTCTTTAGATTCCGATAGAGATGGCGTTACTGATTATTTAGATAAATGTCCAAATACTAAAATAGGTCGTCGTGTCGACGATTTCGGCTGTGATCAAAAGTCTGCAAAACTTACTGATAATTACAGCGATGAAATAAAGCTTAATCCACCAAAAACCGAGCCTATGCTACCTAAATGGGCGCTAGGTTATATGCAATCAGGTTGGGGTGAAGGTAATAATGGCTACGGTAGCCAACAAAATTTCCTAGATCATGCCAAAGCATTACGTGGTTTAAATAACCAATATGGTGATCATAAACACCCAGCTGACATTATGGTTCTAGATATGTATTGGACTGGCAAAGAATGGAGCTGGCCCGGAAATATGAGTTGGGATTATATTGCCTTTCCTAATCCTAAAAAGATGATTGATGAGTTACATCATTTAAATTTCAAAATTATGATGAATTATCATGAAGGCGGTTTTGGACCAGATTGGCTTAAAAAATTGCAACGTGATTTAGACTTGGGAGTCGATATCGTTTGGCTAGATTTTTGGCGAGGAGACTCAAATTACGAAAAACAAGTTTGGCAATTGCTAAAAGAATATCATGGCAACAATAAACGAATCGTGTTTATGGCTAGACATTATGCTCGTCCTAACCACTATAACCAAGAGGCTATATTAGGCGGTGACTATATGCGTAAGCCTGATGAACAAGAACTTGAGAAGTCTATGCCGTTCCATTGGACAGGTGATGTTCTAGGTAACTGGCAAGGCTTACAAGAAAGTATAGATGCAATTGTTTATAGTGAAGAAGGTGCGATGGGGGGCTGGTCGTATTTACATTCAGACACTCCAGGTCACACCATGGGAGAAGATCCTGAACTGGCTATTCGTTGGATTCAATTCTCCGATTTTACAACAGGTACTCGAAACCATGGTACAACACCTAGAGATGTGTGGAGTTGGGGACCTGAAATAGAGCGCTATTCCTACTTCTCTAGAATGTTAAGATATCGATTACTTCCATATATTTATACTTACACTTGGACTATTTGGGATAAAGCCATCCCATTAACAAGGCCCATGAAGCTTGCTTATCCTGGCCAGGCCGATGATAAAAAATATCAGTACATGTTTGGCAAAGAGCTTCTTGTTGCCCCTGTTTATCAAGCCGCAACAGAGTTTCCTAATGAAAAATTACCTGTCTTCTTACCTGCCGGCGAAGATTGGATAAACTATTGGACCCACCAAGTTCATCAAGGTGGGCAAGACGTTCTTGTTCCAGTAGGTAAGAAGCATTTAAAACATATGCCATTGTTTGTAAAACGAGGGGCTATCATCCCTATGGGTCCAGAGATATTTCATATAGATCCCGCGAAACATGCGGATCCGCTCACCTTAGATATTTACCCTAAACCAGATACACAAACCAGTTTTACCCTTTATGACGATGACGGAGAGTCGTTAGAATACCAACGTGGCAGTTATGCGACCACTGAAATCACCATGATGGCTTTAGATAAAGGATTAACTGTTGATATTGGTGAAACTTTAGGAAGTTACCGACAAAAGCCAGAGCAGCAAAACTACATCCTTAAAATTAATCTACAGGATCAACCTGTAATTCAGGTTACACTTAACGAGCAATTTATTAGCAATAGCGACTCAATCGATGATATAAATGATCTAGGTACAAAGCCATGTTGGTACCACAATCAAATCGACAATATTTTGTATATCAAATTAACCACGAAAGTAGGTAATGAGAACAAGATATCAGTTCAATATTAGAAGATTAATCAGCCCTTAAATGGTCTTGTAGAAACAAAGTTTGTTCGATAACGGGAAGCATTAATGCAAATTAAAAAATACCTTTTCCTATTGCTTACGATGCTATTAGTAAGCAATAAAGCATATGTAAAAGAATGGCTTAACGTTTCCTATGTAGGTAAAAGCGAAACTGATGCTTACCTCTTAGAGCGTGGTGTACTCGATATATATTGTCCGCAAGACGATAAAAAACTGCCGGTAATTATTTGGTTTCACGGTGGCGGTTTAAAAACAGGTGAAAAATACCTACCTCAAAGGTTATTAAGTCAAGGGGTGTGTGTCGTTTCACCTAATTACCGTTTTTACCCAAAAGTTAAAGCCCCTGGCTATATCGAAGATGCAGCTAGTGCTGTTGCTTGGGTATATAAAAATATACACAGCTACGGTGGCGACCCTGGAAAAATCATTCTATCGGGGCATTCCGCAGGTGGCTATCTTGCGCTTATGGTAGGCATGGATAGCCAGTGGCTCAAAAAGCACAATATCAATGCAAACAAACTAGCTGAGCTTGTTCCGTTTAGTGGTCACACAATAACGCACTTCACGGTAAGAGAAGAGCGTGGCATTAAAGGTGAACAACCCATAATTGAGGTGTTAGCACCGCTTTATCATGTTCGTAAAGATGCACCACCTATTACACTTATTACGGGTGATAGAGAACTCGAACTGCTTGGACGCTACGAAGAGAATGCTTATTTTCAACGCATGATGAAGGTAAATGGGCACACAGCCACTCAACTTCTTGAGCTAGATGGCTATGGGCATAATATGGTTGAGCCCGCATTGCCTTTGTTATTGAATATTGCTAAAGGCTATGAGTAATATTGGATAAAGCAGATTTACAGTTGTTGCTTTGTATTGCATGAATACAACTGAAACCTTTATCAATACCGAAATCTCAACGAGATTGCATATGTGCAAGTAATCGTTTCTTTAACGATGCAACCACTGTTTTATAAGCTTCTTGTTCAGCCACATTAACGGCTTCATCAGGATCGTTTTGATGATCGTATAACATTTGTGCTGTTTCATGGCCTTTATTGTCAAAGTAAAGGCTGTAGGAGTAACGTGCAGTTCTAATCGCTTCTCCTTCATTGAATCGATGTCTGTGAAATATAGCGCCTTTTGTAAAGTTCTCATCTGTTAAAGCAGGCGTAAGGTCAGTACCTTGAAGGTGCTTAGGAGCGTCTATATTGGCTAAAGACACTACTGTAGGATAGATATCTACAAACTCCACTACACCTTTTACGCGCTTATTACCTTCAATCCCAGGCGCTTTTATCAAGAGCGGAGATTGCGCTGCAATATTGAACGTGGAATGTTTATTCCAAATTGAGTGTTCACCTAAACTAAAGCCGTGATCACCCGTTAAGATAACCACCGTATTATCATCTAAATTTAAGGCCTTTATCTTGTCATTTATAATACCCACTAAAGTATCCACATAACTTGTGGAAGCTTTATAACCACGTATTAGCGCTATTTTAGTACTTAAAGTTAGCGAGTCAGACGCTGCGTTTTTAGGCATTTTACCCATACCGCTATAATTACGTAATTCACCAGAGCCATGCCATGCCTGAATAGGTGCAGACTTTGGAAAAGTGCTTACATTAGGTAATGAGATTGAGTCGATAGGATACATATCAAAATACTTTTTTGGCACAACAAAAGGTAAATGCGGTTTTTGCAGACCTATTGCCAAAAAGAAGGGCTGTTTTTTCTCTGCCAACTTTTCTAGTGTATTAAGGGCTTTAAGAGTTACTCGACCATCTTTATGGGTAAAGTCATCAACATCAAGAATTTCCCACGCAGGGCCTTTACCTGTTTTTTTAAGCAATTCGATGTTTTCTGGTTTTTGATAATCTTTGGTTTGTATTGCCTCTGCTACCCAAGGCTCAACGCTCCACATTTGTAGGGTATCTTCAAGCGTGTGATTAACTTTACCTAAAGACTGGGTGTGATACCCATTATTTTTAAGCTGCTCGGCCAAGGTAATGATACCAGGCGCATGTTCGTCCATTCTGCTATACCAGTGAGTAAAGCGAGTTTGTGTTGGATATAAACCGGTCATTATGCTTGACCTTGATGCGCCACAAGTCGCTACATTGCTAAACGCTTTCTCAAACAATACGCCTTCACTAGCAAGTTGGTCTATGTGAGGCGTTTTCATATCTTCTAAGCCATAAGCATTTAACTCTGTACGTAAGTCATCGATAATGAGATAGACAAAGTTAAGCTGTTTATCCGGTGATTGATTTGTTTTTACTGAAGAAGTCTTTTGTGTATCGATTGCTTCACTTAATTCTGCATTTAACTCTGCAGACATAATTAGTGGTTGGGCTTGAACCGATACACTAGTTGAACATAATAAAATACAACTAGTTAAAAGTTTATTTAAGCGAGACATCTTTTTCATAATACTTCCTCTATTAACTCATTTACGCACTTATAATAGTGATTTAAACACTTAGTAAAGATCATAAATTTGAAACGGTATGCGATAAGGCAGCAAGCAAATAATTTTCCCATGGCGAGTCACCTTGTGCTTTTATTACTTCCATTTGCTTAACAATATCGAGCAGCTCTTTTGCAACAGGTTTTGCCTTAGAACCCATAGCTTCCAGTACATTAGCCGCATGTAATTGCACCATAGGAGAACCATGGTGAATATGTTTCATAAGCGTTTCTAAGCTTGGCTTAACATCTCCTAAGTGGCTTAATGCTTCGGCAGCGGCAATTTGAACATCTGCGGAGCTGTCATTTAAGCTATTTAAAAGAGCAGCTTTAGCAGGAGAGGCCTGCTCTTGTAAAACAATTAAACCAACAGCCGCCCAATAACGTACAGCAGCTTCTTGATGAGATAAACGCTCAATCATTAAATTGATATGCTTCTCTTGTCCTAAACTTGCAATTTCTGCTGTTTCAAGGATTAGGTCGATAGGAAAACTTGGCTGGCGAACAAGCTGGTAGGCGGTTATATCCTGAGTACGTTTAACTAGTTCACCTTCTGGAATAAAACCAATATCTTTATAGCGGCGGTTCTTTTCTTTTAGCGTTTCTCGCATGCTAAGTAATACTTGTTGGTATTGTGGCTTATCAGCAAGGTTATTCACTTCCCAAGGATCGACTTCAATATCATATAACTCTTCAGGCTTTCTAAGTTGCCAAAAACGTTGCTGAACCTTGTTACATCGGTTGTTTAAGCATTCTTGTTCCCAAGAAAGCATTGACGCTGCATTCCAAAGATAATTTAAATGTTGACCGTTAGCGCGATGTGGCATGTAGTTACGAATATATTTAAACTTTTTATCTCGTAAAGAGCGCACTAAATCAATACGTTCATCCATTCGCCCTCGGTATAAATAATTATATTTTTTAGCTTGCTTAATAGAAGAGCTAAAAATATTATGCCCCTGGAGGTGAGCAGGTATTTCTATACCGGCTAGGTGCAAAATGCTTGGCGCTAGATCAACAATATCGATCATATCATCGGTTCTTGTTCCCATATCATTTTGTAGCAGATGCTTAAATTTTTCAGGCACATGCACAATAAAAGGGATTTTTGTGCCCGTGTCGTAAACAAACCGCTTACTTCTAGCGATAACACCACCATGATCTGAATAATAAAAGATAATGGTATTCTCTAAATCCCCAGATGCCTCTAACTTATCAAGGAATTCACCTACAAGGGTATCCATGTTAGTTATGCTGTCATAATAAGATGCCCAATCAGCTCTTATTTCAGGTGTATCTGGATGGTAAGGGGGAAGTTTAAATTCCTCTGGTTTATGGTTAGTTTTTTTCTTAGGGTTGTGCACATTATATTCATGTGAGGCCATAATATTATAAACATGAAAGAAAGGTTGGCCGGGTTTACGTTGGCTATAATCGCCCACATCCCAAAATTTACTGTCTATAGCTTGCCACGTACTTTCTAATAACAGCTTACCTTCAGGAACATCAGCTGTGGCAATGTTATAGTCTGTTTTACTGTCATTTGTTGCGTAGTATCCGCCAGCACGTAAATAGTAAGTATAAGGTTTAACAAAATCAGGAATTTTATAGCGAGTACGCATATTGCCTGAGCCAATCGCATTAGCATGCATGCCAGTAATAATAGAAGATCTTGTTGGAGCACAAACTGGCGAGTTGGCGAATGCGTTATCAAAAATAAGTGATTTTTTAGCAAACGCATCAATATTGGGTGTTGTGGCGTAGCTGTCGTTATAGGCTCCAATTAGTGGGCTATTATCTTCACTTACTATCCATAAAATATTGGGCTTTTCTTCACTCGCAAAAGCCATTGTTGAACCGAATAATAGCCAGCTGAGTAAGATCGAGCTAAGCAAGATTGGGTTAAATACAACAGTGCAAAGTAAAATGGGACGAGGAAAAGTTGTTAACTGCTTTATGCTATAGCTTGGCATTATTTGAAACCTATTGTTGTTCTTATGTTAGTTCTGAATGTCAGTATTCAATCGATTTAATGAAGTTTTCCAAGGAAATCACCTATATTTTTACCATAGGATTAGGATGGGCAAGTTGTTTAGTTGTAGCTACAGGTAATAAATAGTAATTTTGATACGCACTGATACAAAAATAATTGTTTATCAAAACAAAAGTTGTTACTTTGAACAATTGAACTCGAATATTTTAACCAGTGCAAGTGAGCCATAACTTAATTGCATTGGTATGATTTTTCGCAATATTTAAGACCTGTACAATGTTTAAGAGCTGTA
>CAWVWK010000141.1:0-6752 GCA_963933725.1 uncultured Colwellia sp. | reverse complement strand
CTTCTTTAGCTGAGTCTGTTTCTTCTGCTGAGTAAGCTGGAGCTGAACCTAACGCAGCACCTACAGCAAGTGCTAAAGCAGTTGTTTGAAATGATTTTCTCATGGGGTTCCCTTTATTTTGTATTTCGTTGTTTTTTGTTTTTGAATATACTTTATTTAGCGTTTCGTTATTCATTCGGTAACATGCGATTAACATGGTTAACACTACCTTTATAAAGCACAGCGCCATAAATATCAACACTTATTCATATCTTAAATAACTAAACCGCTTGATTTTAAAAACGTTCATGAGTAAATGAAGACTCCTTCAGCAATAACAATCCCTTAAGAAATAACAACTTGCTCACAATATCAACAAACAGAAATAAGCTTGATTTTATTCATATGTATTAATATAAATTCAGAACAACTTTTATTCATAATAAAAAAACATTAGCTATTGATTTTGTTGTGAATTAATTACTACACCGTTACATCAACAGCCACATAAGTTGTTTAAATATAATTTGATTGACAACATTTGATTGCTATATATAATGCACTCGCTTGAGTTAGATTTTTGTACTCTAAATCGATGTTAGACCTTGCTAGTATTAACCAGTAATAAAAACTCGTCCTGAGCTCAATAGCTTTTTAGCAAACATATTTATGAGCATAATTTAATGCTCAAAAAAATAGATTACTTTATATATTAATAGGATATTTTATGTCAGTTACTACTGGTACAGTTAAATGGTTCAACGAAGCTAAAGGTTTCGGTTTTATCGAGCAAGAAAATGGCCCAGACGTTTTCGCTCACTTCAACGCAATCGTTGGTGAAGGTTTTAAAACTTTAGCTGAAGGTCAAAAAGTTGAATTCACAGTTACTGATGGTCAAAAAGGCCCTCAAGCTGAGAACATTGTAGCTTTATAATTGCATTTAACGCTTATATTAAGGTTTCTTTAATAAGCGGTGAGTCAAAAAAGGGCATTACTGAAAAGTATGTCCTTTTTTATTGTCTTTTTTAGGTGATTTTTTATAACTTAGTACCCTTTTCTAAAGGCTTTACAGGGAAAAATCAATAGGTCAGATAATTTGATTTTTTGTCACTGTTTGTACAATTTATGCCACGATCAATACTTTGTGAAAAGTCAATATTAAAAAGATAGAAAAAAGTGCAATTTGGTCAAATTATATGCTTTGCAATCGCGTAAAAACAGCGTAAACTTAGCGCCCTTTTGAGGGGTAGCTCAAAAAAACAACACTAGTAGAAGAAGTAAATCGCGTGAAAATAGGCCCGTATCAGTTAAGCAGCAATGTTTTACTTGCCCCGATGGCAGGAATTACAGATCAACCTTTTAGAGCGTTGTGTTGTCGCTTCGGTGCTGGTTTAGCTGTTTCAGAAATGGTTTCTTCAAATCCTAAGGTTTGGCATACAGATAAGTCAAAACTTAGAATGGTACATAGTGACGAAGCAGGAATCCGCAGTGTACAAATTGCAGGAAGTTGTCCTGAAGAGCTAGCTTTTGCTGCACAGGTAAATCGTGATAATGGTGCTCAAATTATTGACATTAATATGGGTTGCCCTGCGAAAAAGGTCAATAAGAAACTTGCTGGTTCTGCATTATTAAAAGAACCTAAACAAGTTGAACAAATTGTAAAAGCCGTTGTTGAGTCAGTAGATATTCCTGTTACGTTAAAAATTCGAACAGGTTGGTGTGAAAATACACGTAATGGCATCGACATTTCGAAAATAGCACAAGACAACGGTATTGTGTCTCTAGCGGTTCATGGCAGAACCCGTTGTGATTTTTATAAAGGGAATGCGGAGTACGACACAATTAAAGCGATAAAATCTGCTGTCTCGATACCGGTTGTTGCTAATGGCGATATTACCTCGGTTGAGAAAGCTAGCCAGGTACTCGATTATACGGGTGCTGATGCCATCATGATCGGCCGAGGCGCACAAGGGCAACCTTGGATTTTTCGTGAAATAAATCATTATTTGACGCATGGTACAAAATTACCTGCGCCATCTATGGAAGAAGTAAGTGCTACTTTAATCGAGCACGTTACTTCACTTCATCGTTTTTACGGTGAGTTTACGGGGGTTAGAATAGCCCGTAAACATGTGTCTTGGTATATACAAGCACTTGGCTTATCAGGTGAAGCGTATGCATCAACATTTGTTGGTGATCAAGGCAAAGCTTTCAGAGCAAGTTTTAATAGTTTAGCCTCATCAAGTGAGCAACTTGAGATGCTGAAACTATGTTTTGACCGATTGACTTCATAACAATCGATTATTTTTTAAATTTTTAAATTAACAGAAAGAGTTGTACCTATGTTCGAACAAAATATTTCTTCTCCATTTATCACTGGCGATATTCAAACACAAACTAAAACCTCTCCATTACGTACGCAAGCTAAAATTGCAATCAACAATTACCTAAAGCAATTAAACGGTAACGATGTTGATAACATGTACGACCTTGTTCTTAGTGAAATTGAAGCGCCAATGTTAGAAGAAGTTATGATTTACACGCGCGGTAATCAAACACGAGCGGCCAACTTACTCGGCATCAACCGTGGCACTTTACGCAAGAAGCTAAAGAAATACGGTATGAACTAAGCCAACAAATAAAAAAGCACCTTCGGGTGCTTTTCTGTTTTTTAAAACCTGAAAAAATTTAAAATTATAAAAAATTGAACAAATAATAAAAAATCTAAACTATCGGGCCTAGCCTACTACATATAATAAAAGGTGAATAAAATATCATGGATAACCATCGTCCTATCAAGCGTGCGTTGCTTAGTGTTTCGGATAAAACGGGTATTGTTGAGTTTGCACAATCTTTAAATGCTAAAGGTGTTGAATTGCTTTCTACGGGAGGCACAGCAAAGCTTTTAGCTGAACACGGTATCACTGTTACTGAAGTATCAGATTACACGGGTCACCCGGAAATAATGGATGGACGCGTTAAAACATTACATCCTAAAGTACATGGCGGCATTTTAGCTCGACGTGGAATGGATGAAGGTGTTATGTCTGAAAATGGCATTGAAGCGATAGATATGGTCGTTGTGAATTTATACCCATTTGCCAATGCGGTGAGTTCAGAAAACTGTAGCTTAGAAAACGCCATTGAAAATATCGATATTGGCGGGCCTACTATGGTTCGTGCAGCAGCTAAAAATCATAATGACGTAACTATTATTGTTAATGCCAGTGATTATCAGCGTGTGTTAACTGAGATGGACAATAACGATGGCTCTTTAACCTATCAAACACGTTTCGACCTTGCGATTGCTGCTTTTGAACACACAGCAAGTTACGATGGCATGATTGCTAATTACTTCGGTAAAATGCTACCAGCCTATGGTAAAGAAACTGAAGCTGACCAAAGTGAATTATCACAAGACAAAGCTAAATTCCCACGTACTATTAATAGTCAGTTTATTAAAGCTGAAGACTTACGATACGGTGAAAATTCGCATCAAGATGCTGCATTTTACCTAGAAGCTTCTCCAGAAGAAGCATCTATTTCTACAGCGAAACAACTTCAAGGTAAGGCTTTATCATATAATAATATTGCAGATACCGATGCAGCATTAGAATGTGTTAAAGAATTTGAAGAGCCAGCGTGTGTCATTGTTAAGCATGCTAACCCTTGTGGTGTTTCAATAGGTGACAATATTTTAGAAGCATACGAAGGTGCTTACCGAACCGATCCAACTTCTGCTTTTGGTGGCATTATTGCTTTTAACCGTGTATTAGATGCACAAACGGCGCAAACGATCGTTTCTCGCCAATTTGTAGAAGTCATTATTGCCCCAAAAGTATCAGCTGAGGCATTAGAAATTATTGCCGCTAAGCCAAATTTACGTTTGTTAGAGTGTGGTCAATGGTCTACTAAAACAACGGGCTTTGATTATAAACGTGTTAATGGCGGATTACTGGTTCAAGATAGAGACCAAGGAAGCGTAACAAGCGATGAATTAAAAGTTGTGACTAAACGTCAGCCTTCGCCTGAAGAGATGCGTGATCTACAATTTTGTTGGAAAGTGGCTAAGTACGTTAAATCGAATGCGATTGTTTATGTTAAAAACAGTAAAACTATTGGTGTTGGTGCAGGACAAATGAGTCGTGTCTATTCTGCTAAAGTAGCTGGTATTAAAGCTGCAGATGAGCATTTAGAGGTGAAAGGTTCAGTTATGGCATCGGATGCCTTCTTCCCATTCCGTGATGGTTTAGATGCGGCAGCACAAGCAGGTATTACTGCGGTAATTCAACCAGGCGGCTCAATGCGCGATAGCGAAGTTATTGCTGCAGCAGATGAGCATAATATTGCTATGGTATTTACAGGCATGCGTCATTTTCGTCACTAAGAAAGAGAAAATATATACAAAGTAGTTAAAAGTTTTTTAGACTCACTTTGTATGTTTTAATAGGGAGGTTAGTTAACTTACTATTACACATAACATCCCTACAACTATTTTTAATATGATAAATAAAAAGGCTTAATGATGAATATAATAAAAAAAACACTCTTAGTTGCTTCACTTGGTTTTGCTACTTTAGCGGGTAGTTACGCTACTGCAGGTGCATCACATGGTCAGGCATTAGAAGCAGCTATTAAAGGCGAACACCGTTCACCAGCAAATAAAGCAAGAGATCAATACAGACATCCGTTAGAAACCTTAAATTTTTTTGGTTTTAATGATCAAATGACGGTTGTTGAAATTACCCCAGGTGGTGGTTGGTATACGGAAATCTTAGCGGCGGCA
This sequence comes from uncultured Colwellia sp., assembly GCA_963933725.1. Lineage (GTDB taxonomy): Bacteria > Pseudomonadota > Gammaproteobacteria > Enterobacterales > Alteromonadaceae > Colwellia. Next base: position 1,987 of record CAWVWK010000141.1, on the reverse strand, counting down.
TTAAAAGGTCATGGTAAATTATACGGCGCACATTACCCGGATACAGGCGAAGATAACTACTACAGTAATTCACGTAAGAAGCTTGAGAAAATGCTTGCTTCAAACGACGTATTTAAAGAAGTTGTGTTAACAGACTTTACCATTGGCAAAGCAAGCGAACTTGCACCAGCAGGCACTGCTGATTTAGTACTTACTTTTAGAAACTTGCATAACTGGAAAGAAAAGGGCGTTGAACAAGTTTTTCTTGATGCTTTTAAGGCGTTAAAACCAGGTGGTGTATTAGGTGTTGTAGAACATAGATTACCAAAAGGTGTTAAGGCCGAAGACGCGAGAGGTTATGTTTCACAAGCATTAACCATTAAACAAGCGATTGCTGCAGGGTTTACTTTAGCGGCGAGCAGTGAAGTTAATGCCAATGCAAAAGATGAAACAACTCATCCTAAAGGTGTATGGACTTTACCACCACGATTAGCATTAGGTGACAAAGACAAAGCCAAATATCTTGCTATTGGTGAAAGCGATCGTATGACGTTGAAGTTTGTAAAACCAGTGTCTAAATAGTTTGACGGTTTAAAATAAAAGATACCTATTACACATTGTTGTAATAGGTATAACATAGGAAAAGTTAATGAAAGTACTTGTGATTGGCGGCGGTGGTCGTGAACATGCATTAGCATGGAAATCAGCTCAATCTGCTAAAGTAAGTAAAGTATTTGTTGCGCCAGGTAATGCCGGCACAGCAACAGAAAATAAACTAGAAAATGTAGCAATCGATATTAGTGACAACCAATCGCTTGTGAACTTCGCTAAACAAGAAGGTGTTGAGCTTACTATTGTAGGTCCTGAGCAACCTTTAGTTGATGGTGTTGTTGATGCCTTTCAATCGGCAGGTTTAGCTATATTTGGCCCTAGCGCTAAAGCTGCTCAACTTGAAGGTTCAAAATCTTTTACCAAAGACTTTTTAGCCCGCAACAAAATTCCAACCGGAAGTTACGCGAATTTCACCGAAGTAGAGCCAGCACTTGCTTATGTTCGTGAACAAGGCGCTCCAATTGTTGTTAAGGCTGATGGCCTAGCAGCAGGTAAGGGCGTTATAGTTGCACTAACACTTAGCGAAGCAGAAGATGCTATTAAAGATATGCTTGCTGGTAATGCTTTTGGTGATGCTGGTCATCGCGTGGTTATTGAAGAGTTTCTTGAAGGTGAAGAAGCGAGCTTTATTGTAATGGTAGACGGCAAAAATGTTTTACCTATGGCAACAAGCCAAGATCATAAACGTGCATTAAATAATGATTTAGGCCCTAACACAGGCGGTATGGGAGCTTACTCTCCAGCACCGGTGGTAACAGTTGAAATTCATAACCGTATTATGAATGAAGTGATCATGCCTACCGTTGAAGGTATGTCGGCAGAAGGTGCTCCTTATTCTGGTTTCTTATATGCAGGGTTAATGATTGCTGCCGATGGCACGCCAAATGTAATCGAATATAACTGTCGTTTTGGTGACCCTGAAACACAACCCATTATGATGCGTTTGGAATCTGATCTTGTTGAACTTTGCTTAACTGCCACACGCGGTGAATTAGACAAAGCAAACATTAGCTTTGATAGCCGTGCAGCGGTTGGTGTTGTTTTAGCCGCTAACAACTACCCTAGTAGCTACCCTAAAGGTGATGTTATTTCAGGATTAGCCACGAATGTAAATCCTTTGGCTAAAACGTTCCATGCAGGAACAGACAATAATAGTGATGGCGAGATTATTACCAGTGGCGGACGTGTATTGTGTGCAACGGCTCTAGGTAACAACGTAACAGAAGCACAAAAGCTTGCTTATGAACTCGTTGATCAAATTACTTGGTCGGGTGTTACCTATCGTACCGATATTGCTTATCGTGCCATTGCGAGAGAGTCTTTAAGTTAAAGAGACAATAAACGGGAATCGAGTTTTTGAGATGCGATTTTCGGGACATAAAATTCGATTAAAAGC
>CAWVWK010000140.1:0-6799 GCA_963933725.1 uncultured Colwellia sp. | reverse complement strand
GTAAAAAAGATCATTTTTTTTTACTATTTTAAATTCATGTTCGTTTAGTATTTATTTAAAATACGTTTTTCCCCTTTAAAACTCACTTAAACTTATCTTTGATTAAGCATGGCTAGGGCCTCTGCTATGAGCTGATTTTTAAGGTAACAAGGCGTAAAATAACGCTATAACGTTTTATCTACTTTAACTGTTTTTAACTATATTAGGTTGCAACTAGCCATACCCTTTCGGATTGCATTGAAAAATGCATTACTCTTTATTGCTTAAAGTGCAATTGAATAACCAAACTTTATATTAACTGCCTTGATTAACCTCTGTTTCAAGCGCAACAGAGCTTGAAACAGAAAGGTCAACAATCCCTAGTTACTCAGTTTTATTTCTGGCGAAAATAAAAAGCCCCCAATGAATGTATTTATTCATTGGGGGCTTTGCACTTTCGCTACAATTAAAAATTTGCTAGCGAAAATTTATACCGTTTCATCAACAACAGGGGCTGCTTTTGATACCATTACCATGGCAGGACGAATTAAGCGGCCATTTAACTCATAACCTTTTTGCATAACAGCAATAACAGTGTTTGGCGCAACGCCAGGCACTTCTTGCATAGACATTGCTTGATGTAACTCAGGATTAAAAGGCTGATCCTGGGGATTGACGGCTTTAACACCAAATTTTTCTAGAGACGTAATTAAGCCCTGTAGCGTAAGCTCAATACCTTCAACTATGGCTTTGTTAGCGTCGTCTGCTTTATCAATACTTTCTAGAGCTCGCTCTAAATTATCAACTGTAATTAATAACTCTGAAGAGAACTTTTCCAAAGCAAACTTTCTTGCTTTCTCAACATCTTGAGCAGAACGGCGACGAACATTATCGACTTCCGCTTTGGCACGAAAAACAGAATCTTTTTGTTCAACAACAGTAGATTGAGCCGTTGCTAATGCAAGCTCTAACTCACTGATTCTCACTCCTTCTGCGCTAAGTATTTCAGGATTAGCTTCATTGTTCTCTGCAGCTTCAACTGTTTGCCCGACTTCTTGCTCTGGACTTTCTGGCATAACGTCAGCACTTCCTTGTTCATTGGCTTCATTACTGTTTTGTGTATTTGACGCTGAGGTCATAAAAAACTCCCGTTTGTATCTAAATCGTAAAAATCATCATAAGCTGTAATCTCATACCAAATTCATTAATTTATCATTCACATTTCATCAAGAAAGAAAGATCTCTTAACGTTTTTTTTCGATATAAGAATATTATCTTTGAACTATTTATGGGGATTAGCTTACGTGTTTCAACCCTAATAAGCGATATTTTATCAAAACTGAACTTTACAAGCCACGTAAATAGCGCGAAACTGCCATACTTAAAAGATAAATAAATGATTTCAAGTAAATGGAAAACAGCTCATGAAAAAAACATACGAGATTATTGGCCTTATTGGAAAACCAGATCATGCTGGTGCCAAAGCAACTATTGAAACATTGTATAATTATCTAAATGAACAAAAGATAGAAGTTCTTGTTGAATCGAGTGTCGCTAATTCTCTAGATGCAGTAATTAAAAATCAAGATGTTAATGCTGGTTCTATCACCGATATAGGCTCACAAGCCGATTTAGCTATTGTAGTAGGTGGTGACGGCTACATGCTTGGTGCTGCAAGAGTATTAGCCCATTACGACATTGGCGTTATTGGCGTTAATCGAGGCAACCTTGGTTTTTTAACCGATCTTTCTCCGACAGAGTTAATTGAACCTTTACAAAAAATACTCAATGGTCAGTTTTATCAAGAAAAACGTTTTATCATTGAAGCTGAAGTTTATCGACACGGTAAATTAAAAAGTTCCAATAGTGCTGTTAATGAAGCTGTACTTCATGCTGGTAAAGTAGCAAGCATGATTGAATTTGAAGTTTACATTGATGGCAGTTTTATGTTCTCACAACGCTCTGATGGGCTGATCATTTCAACACCTACAGGCTCTACCGCTTACTCTATGTCAGCAGGAGGTCCAATATTAACACCTAATCTCAATGCACTATCTTTAGTACCTATGTTTCCTCATACCCTAACCAGCAGGCCTATTGTGGTCGATGGCGATAGTGAAATAAAGCTCATTTTAGCTAACGAAAATCAACAAAACCTACAAATAAGCTGTGATGGCCACGTAATTCTAGCCGTTATGCCTGGTGATGAAGTTATTATTAAGAAAAACAGCTGTCCTATCCGCTTAGTTCATCCTATTGGCCACAACTACTTTAATGTATTGCGTAAAAAATTAAGCTGGGGTAATAAGCTTTATTAAGATAGTCACATACTAAGAGAACACTCTAAAACACACGACTTTTAAAATAAAACACAACCAACTGATTTAAATCAGTTTAAAAAATAAACTAAAGATTAATTTGTCAAATAACTTGCAATAGCTTTTAATTAGCTATAACTTTACTGTATAAATTTACACTATATGTTTATACAGTGAGTTACCATGCTTTTACATTTAACGATTCAAAACTTTGCTATTGTTCGCTCTTTAGAGATTGATTGGTCTGCAGGAATGACCACAATAACCGGCGAAACCGGCGCTGGTAAGTCTATCGCCATTGATGCTTTAGGTCTTTGCTTAGGAGATAGAGCCACAACTAACATCGTTAGACCCAACGCAAAAAAAGCAGATCTTTGTGCAACATTTGATATTACCCATAATAAAGCTGTAAAAAAATGGCTAAAAAACCATGATCTTTGTCAAGACGATTGGGCAGCAAATGAATCAGACTTTGTTAATCAACATAGTGAATGTATATTAAGAAGAGTTGTATCAAACGAAGGCCGCTCTAAGGCCTATATAAATGGTATTCAGGTGCCCCTTGCGCAATTAAAAGAAGCAGGCCAGATGTTAATTAACATTCATGGACAGCATGATCATCAGTTAATAGTGAAATCAAGCCAGCAATGTAAACTACTAGACGAATATGCAGACCATGCTTCCTTGCTTAATGACGTTAAGCACTACTATCAGCAATGGAATAGCCTCAGTAAGGAACTAAACAGCTTACAACTCGATAAAGAGCAAAAAGAAGCACAACTACAGCTTATTAATTACCAAGTAACTGAACTAAATGACTTTGACCTTCAACCTGACGAATTCTCAGTGCTTGAGAGTGATTATAAAAGACACAGTAATGCGCAAGATTTACTGGATACGACGATGAACTCGTTGAGGTTGCTTTCACGAGATGAAAATACCAATATTCTTGACAGTCTTAGACAGTGCCAGGATAACATTCATAAATTATCATCTGTAGATAGCAGACTAGCTGAAGTCAGCACCATGTTAACTGATTCCCTTATACAGGCAGAAGAAGCAAGCAATGAACTCGAACATTATTATCAGCAACTTGAATTAGACCCGCAGGCCTATGCTTTAATAGAGAATCGTTATTCTACATGCCTTCAATTGGCTAAAAAACATCAAGTAGCTCCTGAGAAATTACACCAACTTCATAGTGAGTTATGTGCTCAACAAAATGCATTTACTGACGATGAATTACGGATTAGTAATATACTTAATGATCTTGAAGATTGTAAACAACACTATCAAGATGCAGCTAAAGCACTTTCTAAATCACGAGAACAGGCTGGTAAAAGTTTAAGTAACTTAATTACTAAAAGTATGCGAGAACTTAATATGCCGCATGGCCAGTTCTCTATTGAGATTTCAACTGGCGACGAAGAACAATCCTCTTCCATAAAATTAAACGGTCTTGATAATATTGCATTTATGGTAAGTATTAACCCAGGACAAACTTTAGAAGCAATGAATAAAGTCGCTTCTGGCGGTGAACTTTCTCGTATCAGTTTAGCAATGCAAGTTATATTAGCTGATAAAGTGGTGACGCCAACCTTAATATTCGATGAAGTTGACGTTGGTATTAGTGGCCCAACTGCCGCCATGGTTGGCTCAAAACTTCAAGCGCTAGCCAAAAATACACAAGTAATCTGTGTAACGCATTTACCTCAAGTAGCTTGTAAAGGGCACCAACAATTGTTTGTAAGTAAGCTCTCTGATAACGAGTTTACTGAAACAAGCGTAACGCAATTAAGCAAAGAAAACAGAGTTAATGAAATTGCTCGATTACTTGCTGGAGATAAAATATCAGAACATAGCCTTGCAAATGCTAAAGAGTTACTTGCGAGTTAAACTTATTGGATATAAAGACTTAAGGGATTAATTATAAACAACGCTTAAACTGAAATAAGGGGCAACTTTGTTTCGATGTGTGCCCATTATGGCTAATTTAAATTGTAAATATTCGATCTCTTGCAAAAATTACTTTGAAACTAGTCTTTGCTTAGTTATGATGAGTGAACATTTCGGAATAAACCGAGTGACATTTTTAGGATAAAAAGATTTATATGTTATTTCGCGCTTCAATCATTGCTTTAACTTTACTCACCTCAGCATGCTCTAGCTGGGTTTACCGCATTGATATTCCTCAAGGTAATTACCTTGAGCAAAAAAATATAGATAAAATCCAAGTTGGTATGACAAAAGAGCAAGTTAAGTTTATTTTAGGAAGCCCTGTAGTGCTTGACTCATTTGATAATGATTCATGGAACTATGTTTATCGCTTCAAGTCTGGTCGAAGTAGTGATTATGATATGAAAAAAAGTTTCTTAATTAAATTTGAAGATAATAGGCTTGTTTCTGCTTCTGGTGATTTTGAGTTATCTGAAAACTTCAATATTCCTTTTAATAGTACTGAAGAAACTCCAGCAGCAAGCTAACCTAAATAGAATTAATAAATAAAATCTCTGCCTGTTAATTCAAATCCATTGCGCATATATCAACCAATTATGCGCATGGTTCTTTTCTAAAGCACACTCAGCAATACTCCCTCTCCTAATTTAAAACCTATACTTTTACCTCCAAAATAAATTTACACGTCAATCAAAGCGTTATTAAATCGTACATAAGTAATAATTTAGTGTACACTTGTACGCTCAAAAAACAAACCAGTAGAACGAGTCCACAAAATGAGCAGTAAGGCTAATGACATTGATACTACTTCCTATCAAACAATACCTGCTTATTCTGCAAAAGAAGAATATGCAAATACGGTAATTCACCTTTTCGGTGCGATACTTAGTATTATCGGTTTATGTTTTTTAATTATAAACAGTGCTGACAATATTGATATTACCAAAGCAGGCTCCGCGAGTAACGCTTTACGCATTGCATGTTTTAGTATTTATGGAGCAAGCTTAATTTTGTTATTTGTTTCCTCAAGCCTTTATCATTCAACAAAAAATGTTGAATTAAAAAAGCTATTTAAACTATTTGATCATTGCGCCATTTATATATTAATTGCTGGTACTTATACCCCGATATTGCTCATTTCTTTAAAAGGACCTATTGGCTATTGGTCTGCAAGTTTGATTTGGCTCATTGCAATTGCTGGCTTAACTTTCAAAATAAAAACAAGACAAAGTAAAAACCCGCAAAAATATAAAGTTATCTCATTGAGTACCTATTTAGGTATGGGGTTAATATCAGTTACCTTGCTTGGAGAGCTTTATGATGTGCTTCCTATTGAAGCACTTTTCTATTTAGCAGGTGGTGGATTTATCTATTGTGTTGGCGTGTTCTTTTATGTGCAGAAAAAAGTGCCTTTTACCCATGCTATCTGGCATGTCTTTGTTCTTGCTGCTGCCGTATGTCACTTCTTTATGATCTATTTATATGTGTAGTTCATACTTATATCAATCTTATTCAATGGTTAATCATTTCTACTTGCTAAAATTACCAACTACTTTGTTATTTCTTTAATAATTAAGATGTATGGGTCCATCTCATTTAGACAGTGCAGGAGCTACCTTATTAAATGAAACTGGTATTAAAAAGTCTATCTTTGCTATACTCTTTTGCTCAATACAAAATTGGCTCTGACGTTATAAAGAACATATAATAAGAGGCACTAAGTAACGGCCTAAAATTTCGATAATGTCCCAAATACATAGGAAAAAATCAATGTCTTCGGATAAACCTTCAACAAATATATACGAAAATAACCCATTACACGGTGTTGGCCTTGAACAAGTTCTAACTGAACTGGTTGACTATTATGATTTCGATATTCTTTATGCTTATTTAAACCTTAATTGCTTCAAAACAAATCCTAGTATTACTTCTAGTATGAAGTTTTTGAAGAAAACAGATTGGGCAAAGGACAAAGTTGAAGGCTTTTATTTATATCAGTACAAAAGCCTTCCTAGAGCTGATGAAGAACAGTTTCTACTTCCTCCAAGGGATAGAATTATTCCAGCACATCATAAACCAGCAACACCGGCAGAATTGAGTTTAGAGGATGCTGAGAATTTACGTCAAAAGCGTGCTAAAAAAACGCGTGAACGTAACGCAAGGACTTCTTCAAACCCTTGGGCAGAAAGATAAACACTTGCCATATAGCATTTTATTCTTGAAGGCTTTATACCAATTCCATTAAGTTGTGATCTTGTTGTACGAAAGAAAAATGAATCAGAGCAAAGCGCTCTCAATCCTAATAGCTAGCTATTAGGATTGAGAGTAACCAAGCCATGACTTATTTTAACCAGTACAAGTGAGCAATAACTTAATAGAATTGGTATTATTTTAACTGTATACAGAAAAACCGACTAAATCCTCCTTTAATAAGTGTTATTCCTTAACACGTATTAACAAAGCTTAATAGGTAAAATCTAGGTAAGTTATCAATACAACTAAGCTAAACCAAACTAAGCTAAAGAGACTAGCATCGTATTAGGTTG
>CAWVWK010000139.1:0-6884 GCA_963933725.1 uncultured Colwellia sp. | reverse complement strand
CATTCGCACGAAAGTGCAAAGAAAGCCCGTAGCGAAAGTTACGGGCTTTTTTATTGCTGAAAATAAAAGACAGAATCAAAACCTCCATCCCTAGCCCCTCTTTTTAGAATATTTTTTAAGTGAATCAGAAGCTTTAAAAGTTTAGCGGGTACGCTTGTGCCTTACAAAAAAACTATTAGCCTTTTATTATTTTGGGTCCCGGTGGCGACAGCACCCAAAGGGAGACTCTAGGGGAGCAGGATAAGTGCGGATGAGACACAAAACACCTAACCTTGATTAAACCATTGTAGGTTGACCTTAAGGTTTAGGAAACTAACATGGCTAGGCATTTGTTGAAATCTCTGTGCGTTACGCTTGTAAGCCTGAAGGCATCACCTACAACAGCAACAACCTCCAGGGCAAATCACTTTTGTAGGAGTGTGCTTTAGCCGCGATATCTTCTGCCGTACGCCGTAGTAAAATTATGATGCGTATTTGCCCGGAGATTTTGCCGATTAGACAAAGCCCTGATAAGAGCAATACAAGTAAAAATTTAAGCTTTCAGTTTTAAGTAAAAAACAAGTAAAGTTTTTTTTCTTTGGTCTTAACCTAAAGGGTCTGGTGTTTAATCACGCATCCGCTCTTATCTGCGCCATCTGCGGGCAAAAAGGGTTTATATCTTTATAGCTTAAAAATCGTTTCTATTCCCTAACCTGTCCATCCCCATAAACCACAAATTTTTCTGTCGTTAAGGCTTCTAAACCCATTGGGCCAAATGCATGGAGTTTACTGGTAGATATACCTATCTCTGAGCCTAAGCCTAGCTGTTGCCCATCAGAAAATCGAGAGGAGGCATTAACCATTACTACTGATGAATTAATGCTTTTGATGAATCTTTGGCTTCTAGAAGTGTCTTGAGTGATTATCACTTCGGTATGATCTGAGGTGTACTCATTAATATGTTCAATGGCACTATCGAAACCATCTACGACTTTCACTGCAATTTCTTGAGCTAAGTATTCAGCGTGGTAATCTTCATTAGTAGCTAGGCTTGCATGAGTAAAGTAACCTTTGCTTAGTTCGCAAGCATGGATGGTTACATTAGCCGCATCTTTTAATGCTTTTGCAGCAACAGGCAAGAACTGTTCTGCTAAATTCTTATGAACAAGCAATGTTTCTGTTGCATTACAGGCACTTGGTTTTTGGGTTTTACTGTTCACGAGTATAGAAATTGCTTTATCTAAATCAGCGTATTTATCAATATAAAGGTGGCATACACCCTTATAGTGCTGGATTACCGGTATCTGACTGTTTTCTGATACATAACGAATAAGCCCTTCGCCCCCCCGAGGTATAACAAGATCGATAAAATCTTTTTGGAGTAATAAAGACTGTATAACATCTCTACTTGTATCGGGTATCACAGACACAATATTCCGGTTGATGCCTTCAGAGTCTAATACACCATGTATACATTGTGACAAAGCTAAATTAGAATGAATGGCTTCAGAACCTCCGCGAAGAATAACTGCATTCCCAGATTTTATACACAAAGCAGCAGATTCAGCTGTTACATTAGGACGTGCCTCAAATATCATGGCAATAACCCCTAAAGGAATGCGCATCTTACCAACCTGTAAACCATTAGGTCTTAGTGCTAGCTTATTAATGCTACCAACAGGATCTTCGAGAGTAGTAATTTCACGAATCGCACCACTGATATCGCTTACACGCTTTTTAGTTAAGCGAAGTCTATCGAGCATCGCATTACTTAGGCCCTTTTCTTGCCCTGCGGTAAGGTCCTTATTATTTTCGCTTAATATACTTGCTGTATTTGCTTCTATTGCATCAGCAATAGCGTTTAATAGTTGGTTTTTTTGGATAGAAGTTAACTGCGCTACTATACGACCCGCTCTTTTAGCGTTTTGGGCCATCTCAGTCATGTTAAATTGCGTCATATTGCTGTCTGCTCTAAATCTTGAATTGGTGTAATATTTATTATTTATATAAGAGATAAATATTATCTAATAAGGCGTTTTCTGATCATGCTACAAAAGTACTAGGTCATCTCGTCGGATAACAACCTCTGATAAACCTTTACCTAAAATATTGGGTATATCATCACTGTGCTTACCTTTAATCTTTGCTAGGTCTTGGCTATTGTATAAACTAACGCCTTTTGCAAATCGGGTGTTATTGGAGCTGGATATAAGATCTATAGCATCACCAGCTTTAAAGGCAATATTAATAGAGATAATTCCAGATGGTAATAAAGATGCACCATATTCTGTTAATGCGCGCACAGCACCATCATCAAGGGTGATAGAACCTTTACTTTTAAGTGTGTGCTTTAACCAATGTTTTTTCGAGGTTAATCCGTCGGTGTTAGCAGTGAAGTGAGTACCTGGGTTAGTTTTGGCCAATAACGAAGTAAAAACCTCACTGTTAGTGCCATTTAAAATATACGTATTAATACCAAACTCTACCGCTTTTTCTGCGGCTTGAATCTTGGTCTTCATTCCACCTGTCGCAGCAGGGTTTCGACTTGTGCCCGCCATGGCATAGATTTCGTCAGAAATAGTTTCTATAGAGGGTAAAAGTACGGCATCGCTATGAATGTTTGGGTCTTTAGTAAAGACACCATCTATATCACTTAAAATGTATAGAGTATCGGCATCGCAAACTTGTGCGACGAGCGCTGCAAGGTTGTCGTTATCGCCAATAGTGAGATCGGCTGTTACCAATGCGTCGTTTTCGTTAACGATGGGTATAATGCCGTTCTTTAAATGAATGTTGATCGTTTCTTTGATAGATATATTACGTTCGCGATCAGATAAATCGCTCTGCGTGATTAAGATTTGACTACAAGGTACATCGAAAAGTCGTTGCCAATTGGCCATCATTTTCATTTGGCCTACACTAGCCATGGCTTTTTTGGTTGCCACAGATAATTTTGGGGTTCCGTGCTGTACTAAGCTTCTTCCGGCAGCAACACCTCCAGAAGATACGAGAATAACCTCTCTACCTTGTTGGTGACATTTTGTGATGAATTGTGCTATTGCTAAAGTATATTTTCCGCTACAACCTTTATTGTCGGGTGCTACAAGCGCACTGCCAACTTTGATTACAGCTCGTTCAAAGTTCATGTTATCTCCTAAAATATCCTGAATACAGCATGATGGAAACTGGGTTGAAATACAAGCAACTCTTCTACTTTAATGAAAAATAGACGATTTAATTTTAATACATGGCAGCAGTAAGTTATGTCGGTATTTGTATGTACGTTTTGGTAGTAAAAAATATTTAAAATTTATTTGAAATTAGGAATAACAATGAAATTAAAAACAAAACATGATTAAATAGAGTTACTGAAATATTGAACACAAATTTGAAGACGTTGCCATGTTGAATTTTTTACCCGGTCCTGTGATAGGGCTTTTATCCTTTGCTTTTTATGTGCTTAACACCCTCGTTTGGTTTATACCTATTTTATTTTTTTCATTGCTAAAAGCGTTATTCCCTTTTAATGCACTACAAAAAGTATTTAGCTATTTATTAGATTTAATGGCAAGTAATTGGATTGCCGTCAATACACTTAATCAAAAACTTTTTACTCGTTTAGACATCGATGTTAAAGGCTTAAAGGGGTTGAAGAAGAATGATTGGTACCTAGTGGTAGCTAACCATCAAAGCTGGGTTGATATTATAGTGTTGCAAAGAGTATTACATGGCCAGATTCCATTTCTTAAATTTTTCTTAAAGAAAGAATTAATTTATGTTCCTATTATTGGTTTAGCTTGGTGGGCACTCGATTTTCCATTTATGAAGAGATATACACAAAGCTTTCTTCGCAAGAATCCTCATCTAAGAGGTAAAGACTTAGAAACCACTCGCAAGGCGTGTGCGAAGTTTAAGCATAAGCCTGTAAGTGTGATGAGTTTTATCGAAGGTACTCGACTCACAAAAGAAAAGCATGAGAAGCAAAACTCACCTTTTAAGCATTTACTTAAACCAAAGGCTGGGGGTATTTCTTTTGTACTCGATGCGATGCAAGGGCATTTAACGACAATTGTTGATGTAACCATCTATTATCCTGGAGGCACACCAACTATGCTTGATTATTTATTCGGCAAAGTTGGCAAAGTACATGTAGAAATCGATACCACAGAAATCGGTGAAGAACTTTCAGGTGACTACTTTAACGATAGAGATTACAAAATATTTGTACAGAAATGGCTTACCAATTTTTGGCATGAGAAAGACAAAAAATTAGCCAATATTATTGATAAAAACTAACTTAATTAGCATATAGATGACTGCATATGCTAAAAAGGAATTTAGATGCAAGAATTAATACAAGATTGGCTTATAAGTCAAAAATTTAGTGAATCCTATATTCAAGAAGCGACTGTCTTTATTGGCGTATGCTTTTTATTAATTCTTTCTAGTATTGCTTTTTACTTAGCAAAATACCAAGTGTTAAAAGGCATTAAAGCATTCATTTTAAAAACTAAAAATACTTGGGATGATGCGCTTATTGAACATGGCGTGTTAACTCGTATCACCTTAATTCTCCCTTATATTTTAATCTGGTTATTAACACCCTTCTTTGTCCCTGAATCGTCTTCTGTTGCAAGCCTGTTAATATTATTTGCCAAAATATTATTGATGATACAAGTTGCTAGTAGCATCAACGCTTTACTTAATGTAACGAAGACGATGTATCAAGAAAAGGCAAAGCAAAGATACTTACCCTTAGATGCTATTGTTCAAATTATTAAGCTCGTACTTTATTTACTAACAACTATTCTCGTTGTTTCATTGTTGTTAAATAAATCACCCATTTATTTATTAAGTGGTATAGGTGCTTTAACGGCTGTTTTATTATTAGTCTTTCAAGATACGATAAAAGGGCTAGTGGCGAGTATCCAAATATCGGCAAATAAAATGGTGGTAACAGGAGATTGGATAGAGCTTCCTAATTACGGTGCTAATGGTGATGTTGTTGAGATTGGTCTTAGCACGGTAAAGATAAAAAACTTCGATAAAACAATTACTACGGTCCCTACTTATGCCTTGATAAGTGACTCATTTAAGAACTGGCGAAATATGTACCATACAGGTGCAAGACGTATTAAACGAACTATTATTATCGATATGGGAAGCATTCATTTTTATAACGAGACAGATATAAAAAAATTAACGCAGACAAAGCTCTTAAAAGGTTATCTTACGAGTAAAAAACAAGAAGTTTCTCAACCAGCAGAAAGTGTCGATTTAACACCAGAGGAAGCTTTAAACCTTGTAAATAAAAGACAATTGACGAATATTGGCACTTTTAGAGTGTATATAGATAATTATTTACATAATTTAGATACAATAAATACCGAGCTGACTTGTATGGTAAGGCAGTTGCCTTCAACACCTGATGGGTTACCGTTAGAGGTATACTGTTTTGCAAGTACAACAGAATGGGCAGACTATGAAGCAATTCAAGCAGATGTGTTTGATCATCTGTTTGCAGTAGCACCTCACTTTGGATTACGTGTTTTCCAACACCCTAGTGGCTATGACTGGCACAAAGGCGTTTAAAGGCATAAAAAAGCCCTAGCGCTGACGAATAACGCCCTCTTGCATTGTTGAAGCAACTAATTCTCCTTGTCGGTTAAATATTTGTCCTTTAACTAATCCGCGCCCGTTGCTCGAAGAAGGGCTTTCCATGCAGTAGAGCAACCAATCATCAAACCTAAAAGGACGATGGAACCAAATTGTATGGTCAATTGTGGCTATTTGGAAGTTTGGTGACCAATGCGATACCCCATGTGGTAATAAAGCGGTTGGTAAAAAATGAAAATCCGAAGCGTAAGCCAACATACACGTATGAATACGTAAATCGTCAGTTAACTCACCATTTGCTTTTAACCAAGTATTTGTTTTTCCTTCTACTTTTTTAGGTTGAACCCAATTGTATTGCTCTACAGTGCGTATTTCTATTGGTTTTTCACTTAAGAACTTTTCTCTCATAATAGGCGGCAAGGCATCTTGATATTTCACAATAAAGTCGTGATATGAAGCAATACCTTCTGGGCCTTGAACATCAGGCATTTTGTCTTGATGATTAAAACCATTTTCCGTGATCTGGAAAGAGGCGGTCATATAAAAGATAACTTTACTATTTTGCACCGCTTTTACTCTTCTGGTACTAAAACTACCACCATCACGAATACTTTCTACTTGATATATTACAGGTTTTGATGCATCACCTGGTCTTAAAAAGTAAGAGTGAAGAGAGTGAACCAGTCGGTCTTGCTCAACAGTTTCTTGCGCCGCAGAGAGTGCTTGCCCCATTACTTGGCCACCAAATAAAGCACGAAAACCTAAATCTTGGCTTTGCCCTCTGAATAAATCAGGTTCTATCATCTCTAATTTCAAAAGACTTAGTAGTTCGTCTAGTACTTTACTCATATTGGCACTCACTCTTTATTATGATGATTCTAAGTTAACAAAATAGGTTTGAAAACATAATTATTTTAGGGTGTTAATAGCATTATCGGTACTTATAGATAATTTTTTTGCTATTTTATTTACTTTTTTAAATTTTGTCCTAAACTTAACTGAAGCTATTAATAGCTTGAAAAGGGCAAATCTAGTTAAAGCTAGACACGCAAAGTTACCGGTCTAAGGGGGAACCTACGATAGCGGGACTACCAACTATAAATATAGTGGGGGCTTATTTTTGATGGTAAGTCCGTTATAGGTTTTCTATGGTTACTTTGCGTGCCTTCCTTTTCCTCTTTCTCTATAAAACCAACGCTATACTTGCGTTATTTTCATTTTTTCTTGTTCAATATATTGATCAATAACAGCTTCTAACATGCTCAATGGCATAGAACCATTTTTTAGTA
>CAWVWK010000138.1:0-6922 GCA_963933725.1 uncultured Colwellia sp. | reverse complement strand
CATAATAAATAAATATGGCGCTTTCTTTGCCCCAAAGTTTTTACTTATTTTACCGCGTTTATCATGCGTTATGGTAATGGTTAATTCGCTGAGTTGTTCTTTAAGCTTATTATATGAGCGTCGACTTTCTTTTAAGTTTATTGCAACTATTTTGAGTAAGTCTGTGCCCACTTGATTTTGAAGGTTTTGTAAAAGAGCCATTTCTTGTTTACAAGGCTTGCACCACGAAACCCAAAATGAAGCAATAACAATTTTGCCTTTTAGCTCAGACAAGTTTACTTCATTACCTTCTCTATCAGTGCCTAAATACTCGGGCGCAATATCACCTAATGCTAATGCATCGTTATGAGTTAATAGCTTTACTTGAGTGGTTGCTTCGCCCTTGTTATCTTTTTCTGACGACTTAGCCTTTTCTTTATTTGTCTGACCAGCCTTATTACCTTCAATAAGTTCTTCAATGGAAATTGCTTGATTATTGTCGGTATCAAACTGCTTAAATTTTTTATTCGTTTGATTAACCTGTTCATCTTCACTGATGTTAGCCTTGGTCATCCACTCTTTTGTCGTGCCACGGAATTCGTTATTATCGAGTGTTCCATTTCCACTTGTATCTAGTTCACTAAACCTTTTTTGCTGCCAAGGCTCTATTGAGGTACTTTGCGCATAGGTAATGTTGCACATAAATGCGCAACATAATGCAAGAATTAGTGGTGTTTTGGTTTTATTATTCATGGATTAGGCCTTATTCAATTATCAATCATCAACTTTATTTTTATTTTATTTTGCTTCGATAATAAACTGGCTAGCAATTAGCCCTTCACTTTTTACCGTGACACAAATAGGACCTTTTTGATCCGTTGACTGAACTAATGCAAGAGCTTTCCCCATGAAGGCTTTACGCGTTGGTACCTTGTGGGGATTTAAGTCAAGTATATCGCCATTCTCAACACCAATGAGTTTACCCGGCCCTGAAATTGAAATGGTTAACAAGTTATCTGCAGAAGGTACCATGACACCATGTTCATCAACCACATCAAGCTCTAAATGAACAACATCGGTTTGATTTGCAGATACTTTATATTTATCTGCATTTATTTTAATGGAATATGCTTGCTTGGCTGACTGGACAGATTTTTTAATCACGTCTTTACCATTTGCTTTCGCAACTACCGATAGTTCACCTTCTGAGTAAGGAACCAACCAGACAAGTTCCATTTTATCGTTTACCTTTTTTTCACCTAACGACTTACCATTAAGGAAAAGCTCAGCTGATTCTTGGTTGGTGTAAACCACAACAGGAATTTCAACGCCCTCTTTACCGGGATGAGTCCAATGTGGGTCTAAATGTACCATGGGTTTTTTACTCCATTGGCTTTGGTACAGGTAGTATGGACCTTTGGGGAAGCCAGCTAAATCAATAATACCAAAATTTGCTGTGCGGGCAGGCCAACCAAAAGACTCGCCAATGTAGTCAAATGCTGTCCATCTAAACGTCCCTAAAAAATAAGGTAAATCACGTGCTAGTTTGATTTCGTCCTTTATCGGCATGCGAACAACAGAGTTGTCATAAGATGAACCATAAGCACTTTGAAACTCAGGAAAAACCTCTTTTTCAGTAAAGTCTTCAATTTTGTATACTGAGCTTTTAATGCGGTTCCATTTTTTCTTAGGGTCTTGATTACCACCGGTTTCCCAAGGTGCTGGAAAATCGCGTACACGATATCCTGATTTGCTTCTAAATACACCACGTGTATGTATGGTGTGGGTCATTTCTGTACCAATAATGGGCATAGTAGGATTTTCTTGGTGGAATTTTTCTATAACATTTTTAAATTCACCATGACCATTAAAACCGGCAATATTTAATTGTCCGCCGTCATAACCGCTACCTTGTGTAACTGGTCTGGTGGTATCGAGTGTATTGATAAATTCTAAAAGTTGTTTTTGTTGTGCGGGTTTATAGCCACGCACTTCGTTACCAATACTCCACATAACAACACTTGGATGGCTACGGTCTCGTTTTATGAAATCGCGTAAATCAGTTTGCCACCACTCATCGAAATACAATCCATAGTCGTACTCTGCTTTAGCTACCCACCAACCATCAAATACTTCGTTCATCAGCATAAAGCCCATTTCGTTCGCCATTTGATAGAACTCAGGGGCAAAGGGGTTATGTGTTGTACGAATAGCGTTTACGCCCATCTCTTTAAGAGTAACTAAGCGCTTTCTTAATACATCATCGGGTACAGCTGCGCCGACGGGACCTGCATCATGATGCATACTCATACCTTGCAGCTCAACGGGCTTACCATTTAAAACAAAGCCTTTCTCAACACTTATTTCAATAGAGCGAATACCCGTTGGGGTTTCAATAATATCTATGGTTTTATCGTTTTTGATAATAGAGGTTTTAAGCGAGTAAAGATAAGGGTTTTCTGTATCCCATAACTGAGGATTTTCTACGCTAAGGTTTTGTTTAACTGAATGGGTATCACCCGCCATCAAGGCTATATTCGAGCGTGTTGAGGCAACAATACTACCTTGCTTATTTACTAATTCAGATAATACTGTCAATTGTTGATTATTTTTATCTTTATTGGCTACTTCTGTGGTAATAAGTATGTTTGCCGATTGCTCAGAAACGTTTTCAGAGCGAACAAAGACGCCACTATAAGGAACATGTTGCTTAGCCACTTTTGTAAGCCAAACATGTCGATATATACCAGAGCCGGTATACCATCTTCCGCTTGGGGCTAGACTGTTATCAACTTTTACAGCTATCACATTATTACCTTTTTCTAAGTAAGGTGTAATATCATACTGAAAGCTAGAATAACCATACGGGCGTTTACCTAGAAAGTTACCATTTACCCATACTTCACTGTTCATATAAACCCCATCAAAGGTTAATTGAACAATGTTATTTTCCCAACTATTATCATAAGCTAAGTCTTTTCGATACCAACCAGTACCTGTTGGTAAGAACCCTCCTGCAATACCAGCAGGGTTGTCTTCACTGTACTCCCCTTCAATGCTCCAGTCATGAGGAACATTAAGCTTTCTCCACTGAGAGTCATCGAAATCCTTTTGCTTAGCTTCTGGTGTATCGCCAAGATTAAACTTCCAATTAAAATCAATATTAAGGTGTTCTCTAGGTGCATGCTCATGCCATGCACTACTTTCTATCGATGTTAGTAAACTAAAAAGGGCTAAGAGCGTTAGGGTATATGTGTTTATTCTTTTCATGAGTACTTCTTCTATAACATTTTATTTTTATTTATTAAAATGACTTTTTATAGTCGTCATTTATCACAAACATAAATAATCTTTAAAATATTCAAAATCATTTTTGTTTGTAATAACTATTTGTATTGGTTTATCTAAAGAAAGGTATTTTTAATAGTAAGGTACTTTTAAGTTTTTAAAAGCACCTTACTAAGTTGCACTTTGTTAAAAGTTTACACGTACGCCGCCATACCAGCTAACACCACGAGCAGATTGCTCATATATCGCATCTGGATGGGCAACTCCAAGCTTATCACTTGAAAGGTTGCCGCGAATGGTAACTTCATTTAACAAGTTATTCGCTTGTGCAAATAAAGTGATTTCATCACTTGCTTTGTAGCGAACACTAAAGCTTAAGTTCTTACTTGGCCACTGAAGAGAAGCTTTACCATCGTTACCATCACGATGAGCGGCACCTTCTTGTTGGTTAAAGTTTAATCTTGCTGAAAAGCTTTTCCCCTGATCGTACGTTAACGCCACGTTGTAAGTGCTATCTATCCAACCGTATGGCTGATAATAAAGCTCTGTAGAACGCCACATAGGTGCTTGACCTGGATTTGCACGGTTGTAGTCTTGCGTAGCATCGTGGAAAAAGTCCATGTAGTTACCTGAAACAGCAAACCCCTGTAATATATCGGTTAAACCACCTAGGTGTTGTCTGAATGAGAATTCCCAACCTGAAACACTACCACCTTCTGCTTTTTGCTCAGCAGTTAAAGGGAGACTTATCACATCACCACGGCTATCCATAGAGCCTTCAATTGGGATATAAGTTGCTCCCGTTTCATAAATACCATCTAGGTCTTTATAAAAGGCTGCTACAGCAAACATATCCCATTCTGTTGGGTAGTATTCAATAGAGATATCCGCTTGCTTTGAGGTGATTGGCATTAAGTATGGGTTACCCGCTGTACCAAGCGTTTTGCTCGAACTTTTACCATCTTCACCGTCTTCAAAGTCTTGATCTGGAGCTGATGAATTTTTAAGACGAATACCTGAATTAATCTCGCCTAAACTAGGGCGTATCATGGCTTTACCGGCACCAACTCGAACAACAACATCATCAATAAAGCGCAAATTAACGTTTAATGTTGGTAATACATCAGAATACTTATTCTTAACCGTTTCAATCGTCGGTTCACCGCCGGTAATTAAAACATACTGACCATCAACAGGCACCATTTCGCCCGTATCAGGGTCAATTTGCATTTTTTGCTCAACCGTGAAGTCATTCTGATTACCAGTTGATTCAAGCTCTGTCTCGTAATAGCGAACACCGAACACACCGTCATACCACTCACCGGCAAAAGCCATTTGCGCATATAATGCGGTCGTACTTTCTTTTAGTTTGTAGCTTGCAAATAAATCATCTTGACTCATTACACGGTCAGGGAAGAATTGTGACTTGGCATTAATAATATCAGCAGCATCAACGAAAAACGTATTATCATACCCTTTAACTTTGCTTAGAGTATCATATGGTTTGTCGCTTAGAGAGGTATTGGCTGCAACCCAGTCAACATCACTGATATTCGCCCATACACCGTCCCACTCAGCATCTGTAAAGGTTGTTTTACCATTCGACGCTTCACCATTTTGTGGCGCTCGGGTATTGTAATAATCATAGTTTTCGCCATCATCAATATGATCTTTAGTATTTTCTGAGTATCGCCCACCAAATTTAAATTGGTTAATCATGGCAATATCAACATCGTAAGTTAGATCAAGTTTCACTGCTGAAACAGCGCTGTCCATAAAGTTATGGCCATTACTTAAACCTGTAAAACGCCATAAATCTGGGTCATTTGAGGCATCAACTAATTGACTTCGGTCAAACTCATAAGTAACCGGATCATAAGCTGAACCGTCAAAATCCGTTCCTAAATATTCTATACCGTATTCGCTATCGTAATGGTCAAATGCAAGATAGTGGTTTATACCTGGGAAATCTTGGTCATTGGCGTAACGACCACTGGCTGAACGCCAACTGTAAAAGCGCTCTGCTGATGAGTGTGAAACATCAAAGTTTAGTGATAAGTCATCACTGATTACATAATCAACATTAAAACCATAGGCTTTAGTAGCATCTTCGTTTAAAACACTTGAATCCCACTTACCAATACTATCAATACGTGCGATACCACTCATTAAAAAGTTAGTATTTGGATTAACATCTGCTAAGGCTGGGTCACCCAGTAATTTACTTTTACTACCAATGCCCCACTGACTAAAAGTATTGTTAAAGGCTTGGTAATCATAATTAGAGCTTAAGTAATCAAAACTAAGCACTAAATCATCATTTACTGCCCATTGAGCAGCTGCAAAAATTGAATTTTGTTGTGTGTTTCTCTGATTTGAATTCATAACGGTTGCAGGGTTTGCAAAATCGTCAATACCATCTTCGTTAAAATCTGCTGCCCATACCTGACCTGAGATTTCAGCATTTTTTAAACGCTCGAAATACTCTGTATTTTCTACCCAAGAGCCACCTACTGAAACAGCAAAATCATCTGTTACATGGTAGCTAAATAAACCATCAATATTTTTACCGTATTTATCACCATCGGTTAAATTCTGTAATTGTTCGCCACTATTAACAGAGGCAGAAAAAGTCGCTATGTTTCTATCAACTTCAAGGGGTTTGAAGGTTTCCATGTTAACATGACCAGAAATACCGCCTTCTAGGCTGTCTGCTCGTGCTGTTTTATAAACTTGTGCTCTTCGTACCGCAGCTGAAGGGAATAAGCTTAAGTTAACTGAACGTGAACCAAATGAGCTGACGATTTCTCGTTCATTTAAAGTTGTTAATGTATAAGCACCGCCCATACCACGAACCGAGATAGTATTACTTCGTCCTTGGTCTTGGTTACCTGTAACACCTGTAAGTCTTTCAAGAGACTCCGCAATACTTTGTGTAGGTAATGCACCAACATCTTCCGCTGACAAGTTATCAGAAATAGTGTCTGCAAACTTTTTCATGTTAATTGCAGCTACTTCACTTGAGCGCATTCCGCCAACGGTAATGACTTCTATTTCAGCTTTCTTTTTGTCTTCTTCATCCTTAGCTGCCCTTTCTTTTGCGGTAAGCGTTTTACCAACTTCAACGTCAGATTCTGCATCATCGGCCATTGCATATGATGTTGCTTGTACGCTTAAAGCAGCTATTAAGGCTAAACTTAATTTTGACTTTCTCATGATTTCCCCACCTTGAATATATCAAGTTATAGTTATTTTAATGTTACTTTCTTGTTATTTATCTTTGGAATCTTATTCCCATCATGTTTTTCAATAGTATTTGTATTATTATTTTTTAACACAGGGATAACGTTACCACAATATTTTTTTATCAACAACAATAAATCACATTTATTCACAATAACTGACATAAAGTAACCTCATAAAAATTAACACTAAAACACCAAGCGAACTCAAGATATTGATTTATAAGCAATAAATAGAGGAACCTGATTTTATTTTTAACTATATAAAACAAAAAACAATTAGGGATAACGATTGCATTACCATATGAATACGTGTTTAATATGATTTAGAGCATCAAATTTTACGGCTAAATATAGCCTTGCAATATGAGAGAATCACCATGACACCCCCTATTATTAGGACATCTATAAAG
>CAWVWK010000137.1:0-6938 GCA_963933725.1 uncultured Colwellia sp. | reverse complement strand
CTGCAGCACAAAACTTATTAGCGACAGGCATTCAGTTCTCGGCATTATTTGTCTATAACGACGCCATGGCCATTGGTGCTATCTCTACCCTTGAAGATAACGGCTTTAAGGTACCTAATGATATCTCGGTGATTGGTTTTGATGATGTCTTATTATCACGCTACTCAAGACCTAAATTAAGTACCTTAAACTACCCGATAGAAAAAATGGCAATGCAAGCGGCACAAATTGGCTTAAGTTTATCTGAACAAAATACAGAGCAAACGAAAGTTCTTGGCCTAGTGAAACATATTCCAAGACTCGTTAAGCGTGAATCAACTAGCTTTCATTAAATTAGTTATACTCAGGACTTAAGGTTTAAGAATTAGTGATATAAGGCGGAAGGAATTAGCCATTAAGTTTTATTTTCCGTTGTTTTATTGGCACCTAGCTTGGTTAAAATATTTATAGGAAACACTAAAATTCAACGACTAATAATATTAGTTACTTTTTACTTTAACTAAGCAAGCGCTTTCTAAATTATTTTCTTCCTGTGCTGTTAAGTTATAGCATAAGGTGAGTACTAAGAAACCTCAGCAACATTGATACCATATTTTTCACAAGTTTCTAGAGATACATTGTTATAAACTGCAAAGCGCATAACAATATGCTTTATACCTTGCTTAGCGAGTAAATGAATACATTCTTCCTCTAATTCGTCATTAACAAAACAACAAAAAACTTCATAGCCTTTAGCTAATGAAGTTGTTTGAAAAAGAAGTCGAGCAGAAATAAAAGTGAGTTGATGTTTGTTTTGATTAAATTTGTCCAAATGAGATTATTCATAAGGTTTATTACTAAAAACGATAACTTTCCTCTACTTATCCTTTTCCTGCTCCAACTCATTGAAGTCGATTTTTAGATAATTCAGACCTAGATTTTATTTAATTTAAATAAAATAGTTAAGTAACTAAACAACTAGCGAATGAACAGTTTATAAACCATTTTATGTATAGATCTATTAAATGGAGGGAATAATAAATAGTTAAAATTTAACTTACCACTGCTCATTACTGATTTAGCATGCGAGAAGGTTTTAAAACCTTCGTCACCATGGTATTGGCCCATCCCAGATTCACCCACACCACCAAACGGTAGGTCATCATTAGCAACATGAAAAGCTGCATCGTTAATACAAACGCCCCCTGCATGTGTACCTGTTAATACTTTATCTTGAAACGCTTTATCAAAACTAAAAATATATAAAGCTAATGGTCGTTCGCCTTTATTGACATAAGCCATTGCTTCTTCGATGTCGTTGTAGCCAATAATGGGTAATAAAGGGCCAAAGATTTCTTGCTGCATAATCTGCATATCTTCGCTGACATTAGTTAGTACCGTTAAAGGCATTTTACGCAAACCATTATTTGGCGAATCCTCTTGTACTAGTGGGGTAATGGTCGCACCTTTCGCCCCTGCATCTTCTAATAAACTATCTAATCGTGCTTTTTGGCCATCACTGACAATACAAGTGCTATCGTCATTGTTATTTACCGTTGGATACATTTTTTTATAACGTTTTTGCAGAGCAAGTTTTAAAGCATCTACTTTCGCATTAGGGCAAAGAATGTAATCTGGAGCAACACAGGTTTGCCCTGAATTAAGTGTTTTACCAAAGATTAATCGGGTAACAGCAAGGTCGATATCAATTTCATCATCAATAATAGACGGAGATTTACCACCAAGCTCTAGAGTAACCGGCACTAAATTATTTGCTGCAGAGCGCATGACAATTCGACCGACATTCGTTGAGCCAGTAAAGAATAAGTGATCAAATTTTAAGTTTGAGAATGCCGTGGCAATATCAACTTCGCCACATACAATAGCGACTTTATTCTTACTAAAGCCTTGAGCTAATACATTCGCCATTAAAGTATTTGTTTTAGGTGTATATTCCGACATTTTGATCATCGCCGGGTTACCAGCAGCTAATGCAGCGGTTAATGGTCCAAACGATAGGAATAACGGATAGTTCCATGGAGCAATGATACCTATCACGCCTTTAGGCTGATACATAACTTTGGCACGTGCAGGTTGGAATAAAATGCCTGTGTGTTTATTTACAGGTTTCATCCACTTCTTTAAGCGTTTAATACTATAATTAATGCCCATGACCGTTGTAAGAATGTCACCAACTTTAGAGTCGTCACTACTTCTGTGTCCAAAATCTTCAGACATAGCATCTATAAAGGCTTGTTGATTATCTAATAATAATTGCTTTAAGGTTTCTAAATCAGTTATACGTTGTTTATAAAGAGGATAAAGGTTTTCACTAAAATATTGCTTTTGTGCAGCAAAATTTTCTTCTAAAGACGTTACACTGGTTAATTCATTCATATTTAATCCTTTTTATCATTATAAGTTTGTGGATTCTAGAGTCTGTTGATCTTTAACACTTCGTTCAGAGAAAACAATGAAACATTAAATCTCCCACAGCACGCTGCAAATAACTTTGAAGCTCATCTAGTAAGGAGCTTACTAGATGAACTTCATTAATAGCCTACTATACTGTTATATCTAATAATGTAGCATTTCGCGACAGCTGATAAAACGAAAGGCGATTTTAAAATCACCTTTACTTGTTTAACTCTCACTAAAGATGAAACACGAGATCGTGTTCCGGTTAGAGTCAATTATGTTCTTTTTCTACTTTTGATTCTTAACACCCAAGCAAGAGCGGGAATTAACGTTAGTGCACCAAGCATATTAAAGATAAACATAAAGGTTAATAACACGCCCATATCGGCTTGGAATTTAATAGGTGAGAATACCCAAGTTGCCACACCAATTGCTAGCGTTACACCGGTAAATGCTACGGCTTTACCTGTTTGGTTAAGCGCATATTTATAAGTCATGTAAAGTGATTTACCCTGCCCTAGTGCTTCTTTAACCTTACTAAAGATATAGATACCGTAATCAACACCAATACCAACACCTAGTGCGATCACTGGCAATGTTGCTACCTTAACACCAATACCTAAAATACCCATTAAGCCTTGGCTCATAATGCTGGTTAAAATAAGCGGTGTAATAATACAAATAACAATTCGTCCACTTCTAAAAGTGAATAAACAAATGATAATAACAATGGCATAAACCCAAAGAAGCATTTCAGTTTGTGCATCCTCAATCACCATATTGGTAGCAGACTCAATACCTGCATTACCTGCTGCCATCAAGAACTCTACACCTTCCGGGCTATATTTACCTTTAAATTCATTAACA
This sequence comes from uncultured Colwellia sp., assembly GCA_963933725.1. Classification (GTDB taxonomy): domain Bacteria; phylum Pseudomonadota; class Gammaproteobacteria; order Enterobacterales; family Alteromonadaceae; genus Colwellia. The sequence continues at coordinate 3,674 of CAWVWK010000137.1, read as the reverse complement.
GCTGCAACAACACCTTCAAGCGTTTCAGCTTTGTGGTCGTTTAAGAACACAAGTACCGGCACCATAGAGCAATCTTTATTGATAAGACCAGAAGGCGCTTTACCCATAGAAGCATTAGTCATTAATTGATTTCTGTTTAAGCCATACCATTTAATAGAGCCTTCATTCATGCCAAATAAACCGAACTTAGATACATCGACAACCGATTTAACTTCTTGAACGCCATCTACGTTGTTTAGATGCCACTGAAATTGGTCAACCCACACAAGGTTTTGATATTGAGAACACGTATCAACAGCTGTTTTCGCCATAATAACGAATAAGTCAGTACTGGTACTGTAGTTTTCAACCATATAAGCGTTATCAAGGTTATAACGTGAGTCTGGACGTAATTCTGGAGCACCCGCATCTAAGTCGCCAATTTTCATCGATTGTGAGAAATATAGACCAAGCGCTAATAAAGCTGCAGCAGTAAAAATAGCAATTCTTGCATAGAGTGGCTTAGCAAAGTTTTTAAATAGCTTTTCTACAATACCTATTTTATTTAAGTTTTGTTTAGCATAATTAAGCCCTGCTTTGGACACACCTACGTAACTCATCACAATAGGTAAAGCTAAAAGGTGAGTAACAATAATAATGGCAACACCGATACTTGCCGAAATAGCTAATTCTCTAATAACTTCAATGTCTATAACCATTAAGGTTGTAAAACCAATGGCGTCACTTACAAGTGCGGTAATACCGGCAATATATAGTGAGCGAAAGGCTAAACGAGACGCTTCAACTTTAGTCGCACCTGTTTCAGCATGATGAATAATGGCATTGATAATTTGAACACCATGACTAACACCGATAGCAAATACTAAAAATGGCACCAGCATTGAATATGGGTTGATTCCATAACCAAGTAAGTGAAGAATACCTAACTGACAAAATACTGCGAAGATAGAGAATACCAGTACCGCAATGGTGCTTCGTAAACAACGTGAATATAGCCATAATAAAATAAGCGTAATAAATACCGCTAAACCAAAGAATGCTACAACTTGTAAAGCACCATCAATTAAGTCGCCTACTACTTTAGCAAAACCAACAATACGTATATTAATGGTGTCGCTCGCATACTTACTTCTAATTTCTTGTTCTAAAACACTGGATAGCTCACGATAATCAAGAGGTAAGCCTGTTGAAGGATTAACATCTTGAAGAGGTGCTAAAATAATAGCGGATTTAAAATTATTACCAACAAGGACCCCAACCTGTCCTGACTTAAACACGTTAGCTTTAATGCGTTCAACCATTGCCGGAGAACCATCGTAACCATCAGGTATAACCGCTCCGCCGACAAAACCTTCTTCGGTAACTTCCTGCCACCTTACATTCGGTGTCCATAACGACTTAAGGCCATCTCGACTTACGCCTGGTACATAAAAGACTTCATCCGTAACTTGTTTTAGCGTTTCTTGAAATTCAGGAGTGAAAATATCGCCTTCTTTTGTTTCAACAACAATTCGTACTACGTTACCAAGATCAGATAACTCTTTTCGGTAATCAAGGAAATTGTTAACAAACTCATGATCGCCTGGGATCATCTTGGTAAAACTTGCTTCTGGTTGAACTTTAAAAGCATTAAAAGTTAATACCGCAATAGCAATTAAAATAATTGACATCATTAAAGGGCGATGATTAAACGCAAAACCCTCAATAAGTCTTTCTAATTTAGTTGGAGATTTTGGGGTGTGTAAATTATTAGACATAAAATTGGCCTTTATTTATCGTTATTATTTTTGGCGGTATTACTTGAATCAGCGCTACTTAAATCAGTATTGCTTGAAACCGGACTAAGCTTAATATCATCACTTGGTTTCCAAGCTTCAACGCCATATTGCCCACCTAAAACAAGATATTGGTCTTGCTCAAGTACACTTGAAAAAGCGGCACCAGAAGGATGCTGCTGTACTTTTAATCCAGCTAAATCATTTACATAAAAACTAACAACTCTTCCGCCATGACCAACAACAACCGCTTGGCCTGAATCTAAGAACGTTCCGCCTAAGAAACTTGCACTGGTTGGAAGTTTGTCATCATCCCATGACTGCCCTGCGTTACCTGAAACCATAATATTACCCTGTAAACCAAATGCCACGAGTTCTTTAGGAGCATTAGGATTAGAGATAATGCCAAATATACTGCCCGTATAAGGCATGTCAATTAGCTCCCAGTTGTCGCCATTATCTGCTGAGTGAAAAGCTAAACCATTTTCACCTACAATAAATAACTGCTCATCTGAGGTGTAAATAATATCGTTAAGGTGAAATTTGTCAGGGTTTTCTAATCTACTCGAAATAAATTTCCATGACTTACCTTTATCTTTACTGGTTAAGAATAGACCGTAAGCACCTACTGCAAACAAAGTATCATCTTTCGTGCTCACCACAGATAATAAAGGCTGGTTAGGCCCTGCTGTTTTTTCTAATTCGGCATCTTCAATACCAAATATGATGTCATCAAGTTGATAAGTTAATTCATCAAGTTCATCTTCATCCGTTGTATTTTCAATAACCTCTTCGAGTGCTACTTGTTGCACTTCCATAGCGGCTATTTTTAAATCTGTCAGCTCCCATCCTGTAAAGACTTTAAACCATTGACTACTATTGCTATCATTTTTTAAAATAACACTGTCGTGCCCTACTGCGATTTTACTACCATCAGACAATACTGTTGCATTAGTAATCGCTACACTTACCGGTACATTTTGTTGTTGCCAGTTGTCATCTCCATTCCATAATAAAATATGACCACGTTCGCCAACCACTAACGCTCCGTCTTTTGTCGATGAAAGTGACATAACAATACTTTTACTCGCCAACTTACTTTTATAAGCAGGTAAGTCGAGTAACTCTACTCGAGTTAATACATTCTGTTGAGTGCTATTGGATGTATCTTGCGCTTCAACGGTTGCAATGGTGCTTGTTTCAGTGCCACCATTTTCATTGGCACCTTTTTCATCTGCAAAGAGGGAAAAGCTACTTGAGAGTAGGAGAAAGAAACTTAATGTAAACGATGGTTTGCGCATAGAATGACCTATTAAATTAATGAATACATAAAACAATGTATAACTTTATTATTAAATGCTTTTGAAACGGTGAAGGTTCTTTTTAACAAATATTGATAAATTCTTCCCTTTTGTAGAGCTTACATCAAATAGTTTTCACTTATATACAACATAGCATATAGTAGGTGTTGTTCAATAACGAACCAAAAAAAACCAATTCGAACAAGCTAATTCAAGGAAAGCCCTCAGGTTTAAAGCCTTTAGTTAACGTTTAAAACGCAAAGCTATTTTAAGCCTGCCATCTTAATGTAACTTTATGCCTACTCTACGAATTTACCCAAAAAACAAACACTTTCAAAAGTGCGGATAAAATAGCATAACCTTATTGATAATTGTACAAACAAGCTAACAGAAAACGCAGAAAAGCAAAAATTAAACGTTTGTTTGATTAAAAAACATTCTCAAACCACTATTTGGTTAAAATATCGCCTTTTTATCATGATTATGTTCTTATTGAGCATGATATTGTAGATATTTTACGTTTTGCATACAAAATCACAATAGTTTGCAAGATAAAGGCAAAAAATGCTTTTTTTAAACAAGCGAATAAAGTATGGTA
>CAWVWK010000136.1:0-7018 GCA_963933725.1 uncultured Colwellia sp. | reverse complement strand
CCATATTTTTCATTTGAACTCCTTAGACGGACAAAACACATAACAGCTTATTGGGCGGAAAAAATGCCCAATAATCTCTTTTTTAAATTAATTTATTAAATTTTACTTTAAACTTTAAATCATCTTATATCAATAACTTATTTTTTATTCACGTCATAAAAGGGTAAGTATGCCCAATAACAACAAAATATCGCTTAATTTAACCTATACTAACTTTATATACAGTGGATTGTAGAGATTAAATTTATGGATAAATCACCCTTTCTTCAGCACATAACTGAATACATGTATACTAGGCGTTACGCTAAACGCACTATTCAATCTTATATTTATTGGATTAAAAGTTTTATTAACTTTCATAATAAACAGCACCCTTCTAAACTTTCTACACCTGAAGTTGAACAGTTTCTTTCTTACTTAGCGAACTCAAAAAATGTAGCCGCTAATACACAAAAACAAGCTTTGAATGCTCTGGTATTTCTTTACAGCAATATACTGTTCGAAGATCTGAATAAAAATATGTTATTTGACAGGAGTAAGCAAGAACGTAAGCTACCTGTCGTTTTAACAAGAGAAGAGATTAAGAAGTTATTTATATGTATAAACCCAAAACATGCTTTGCAAGCACAGCTTATGTATGGAAGTGGTTTAAGATTAATGGAAGCTACAAGGTTAAGAGTTCAAGATATCGACTTTCACTATCATTTCGTTAATGTAGTAAATGGTAAAGGTGGGAAGAATAGAAGAGTTACCCTTGCTAAGGAGCTTGTTCCAGCTCTAAAACAACAAATTAAGACTGTAAAACATTATCATAGGGTAGATCTACTTAATGATGACTATAAAGGTGTTTGGCTGCCTCATGCACTTGCAAAAAAATATCCTAGTGCTCCTCGAGATATATTATGGCATTACCTGTTTCCTTCTTGTCGCTTAAGTCGAGATGAACATGAAAATCTGAGGAGGCATCATATAGATGAAAGTGCCTTTCAAAAATCTATAAGAATGGCAAGTAAGGTAGCAAATTTAGAAAAAAAAGTGAGTGCTCACACGCTTCGACATTCATTCGCCACCCATTTACTTCAACGAGGAGCAGATATAAGAACGGTTCAGGAGCAATTGGGACATACCGACATACGCACAACTCAAATATATACTCATGTACTAGAACATGGTGCTAATGGTGTGCGTAGTCCGTTATCTGATTTACTTTAGGTTTGTAAGGCTTAAATGGTTAGCTTATGGCGTTTATCTTAGCCATTATTGCTTCAAATTCTGCCATGTTAGCGTAAGAAATAACAAGCTTGCCTTTACCTTTTTTATTATGAGCTATAGCAATATTACCACCAAGTTTTTGCGCTACATTTTCTTCAAAAGCAATAATATTTTTGTCTTTGCTTTTTTCTTCTTTGTTGCTTTCTGGGTTTTGAACTTTCTTAATTAAGCTTTCTGTTTCTCTTACGGTAAGCTCTTTAGTAACAACTATTTTAGCGGTTGATGTTTGCAGTTCACCATCTAAAGCCAACAATGCACGGGCGTGGCCCATTTCAATATCACCATTTTCTAAAAAAGTTTTAACTTCTTTGTTTAATTTATTTAAACGTAAAAGGTTGGTTACTGTTGTTCTTGATTTACCTACAGCAATAGAAACTTCTTGGTGAGTTAATTCAAACTCTGTTAATAAACGCTCTAATGCAATCGCTTCTTCCATTGCATTTAAGTCTTCACGTTGAATGTTTTCAATTAACGCAATAGCAACAGCAGCTTCATCAGGCACATTCTTAATGATACACGGAACTTCTTCAAGCTTGGCAAGCTTAGCGGCACGCCAACGACGTTCACCGGCAATAATTTCGTACTTGTTTTCGCCAATACTTCTAACCACAATTGGCTGAATAATACCTTGAGACTTAATAGATAAAGATAATTCTTCCAGAGCTAAATCAGACATATCTTTACGAGGCTGATACTTACCTGAAGAAAGCTTTTCTACTGATATATTTTGTAAAGCACTATCACTTGGCTCGCTATTAGTGTCATTTGCTTGATCACTATCACTGTTGTTATTTGCCTTAACTGGTGTTGCAAGTAATGCGTCAAGGCCTCTGCCTAATCCTCTACGTTTTGCTGAACTCATAATTCTAAGCCTATCTATTAAATTTATGTTATTTTTTTGCTGCGTTATTACGGATAACTTCACCCGCTAATGCTAAGTATGCTTTAGCACCTGTAGATGACTTATCATAATACATGACGGGCGCACCGAAACTTGGTGCTTCTGCTAAACGTACATTTCGAGGAATGACACTTCTATATACTTTATCACCGAAGTGGCGCTTTAATTGTTCTGATACGTCATTAGCTAGTCTATTTCGAGGATCATACATAGTACGGAGTACACCTTCAATATGAAGATTGTCGTTTACCACGCTAGTTAGCTTACTAATAGTGTCCATTAAGGCTGTTAAGCCTTCAAGTGCATAATATTCACACTGCATTGGCACTAAAACTGAGTCTGCTGCGGTCATCGCATTTACCGTAAGCATATTTAATGAAGGTGGGCAGTCTATAATAATAAAGTCGTAAATATCTTTTACTGGCGCTAAAGCATTTTTCAAGCGTTGCTCTCTTGAAAAGACTTCCATAAGTTTTATTTCTGCAGCAGTAACATCGGTATTAGCGGCTATTAAATCGTAATGACCTGTCGTTTCCGATTCAACCACTTCTGCTACGCTTTTTTCTTCAATTAGAAGTTCATAACAGGTTGAGGCTACTTGGTATTTATCAATACCACTGGCCATGGTTGCATTGCCTTGAGGATCTAAATCTATTAGTAATATTTTACGTTTTGTTGCGGCAAGCGATGCTGCTAAGTTTACTGAGGTGGTTGTTTTTCCTACGCCACCTTTTTGGTTTGCTATTGCAATTATTTTACCCACGATCGCCTCTAGTATTATATTTATTATTAATCGTTTTATTTTTATGCTTTAACGTATATTTGAACTTTTATTTTAACTATCTTTTATTCGTTTTATTGTTTTTTCAGCACAATAACATGACGTTCTGCATTAAGTTGTGGTACTTCTATTTCATGACTTTCTACAAACGTAATATTTTCTGGTAGCGACTCTATTTCTTCGTGTGGATATTGTCCTTTTAAAGCAAAGAATCGTCCTTGCTCTGATGAAATTAAGTGCTGACACCATGTAACCATATCATTTAATGATGAAAATGCCCTACTTAAAATTCCATCAAATGGTGCATTTCCTTGATATTTTTCTACGCGTTCTTGAACCGGTGTTACGTTTTCAAGTTTTAACAAAAAAACCACTTGGCGTAAAAAGGTTATACGCTTGCCTAAGCTATCAAGTAAAACAAAGTTTTTCTCAGGGAAAAGTATTGCCAGCGGAATACCTGGTAAGCCAGGGCCAGTGCCTACATCAATGAAATTTTCACCAGTGAGTACCTCCCCTACCATTAGGCTGTCCATAATATGTTTTATCAACATATCGCTTGGGTTTCTAACCGATGTTAAGTTATATACCTTATTCCACTTATCAAGTAACCCTACGTATTTAATAAGTAAGTTTTTTTGTTCATCAGTAACGGTTAAACTTGTTTCAGTTATCAATTTGTCTAGTTGATTATGCAATGTCATTATTATTCTCGATTATGTTGATAAACTAAGGCAAAATTTACCGTTGATAATTTAAGCAGTTTTGCGAAGTAAACCATGTTTTTTTAAATAAACCAACAACAAAGACACCGCGGCAGGTGTGATACCTGAAATTCTAGAGGCTTTACCAATGGTTTCAGGACGTGCATCCTCTAACTTAGCGACTACTTCATTTGATAAACCTGAAATTTGCTTATAATCAAAATCAATTGGAATTAGCGTATTCTCATTACGTTTTTTCTTCGCTATATCATCTTGCTGGCGTGCAATATAGCCTGCATATTTAGTTTGAATCTCAATCTGTTCACTTGCCTGCTTATCTCGCATTACAGGACCTAAACCTGCAATGCTGACTAAATCGTTGTAAGCAACTTCTGGTCGTCTTAGTAACTCTTCTAAATTAGCTTCTTTAGAAAGTGGCATTTTAAGCAGTTTGTTTACTTCATCAATTTGAGCATGATCTTTTTGAACCCAAATACCACGAAGTCTTTGCCGTTCTTGTTCAACATTTTCCATTTTTTCGTTAAATCTTTTCCAACGCGCTTCATCAACTAAACCAAGTTTATAGCCCTGTTCTGTTAATCTAATATCGGCATTATCTTCGCGTAACAATAAGCGATATTCCGCTCTAGAAGTAAACATTCTGTAAGGCTCTTTGGTGCCTAATGTTGCTAGGTCATCAATTAAAACGCCCATGTAAGCTTGATCTCTTCCTAAAATGAATTCCTCACCACCTTTAACACGACTCGCTGCATTGGTAGCGGCAACTAAGCCTTGTGCTCCTGCTTCTTCATAACCTGTAGTGCCGTTAATTTGTCCTGCAAAAAACAAATTTTCTACGAACTTACTTTCTAATGTTTGTTTTAAGTCGCGGGGATCAAAGTAATCATATTCAATGGCGTAACCTGGACGAGTGATAAATGCGTTTTCAAAACCTTTAATGGATCTAACAAGGTTCATTTGTACGTCAAATGGTAAGCTTGTTGAAATACCGTTAGGATAAACTTCATGCGTTGTTAAACCCTCTGGTTCAACAAATATTTGATGTGAAGACTTATCTGCAAAGCGCATGATCTTATCTTCTATCGATGGACAGTATCTAGGACCAACACCTTCAATAACACCGGTGTACATAGGAGATCTGTCTAAACCATCACGAATATGCTGATGCGTTTCTTCGTTAGTGTGGGTTATGTAACATGATATTTGTTCTGGATGATCTTTTTGAGCTCCCATAAATGAAAATACAGGTGTTGGTGAATCACCAGGTTGTTCTTCCATTACTGAAAAGTCTAATGATCTAGCATCAAGTCTTGGTGGCGTACCTGTTTTTAAACGATCTATCCTAAATGGCATATCACGCATTTTGTTGGCAAGGTTAACACTTGCAGGATCACCAGCTCTTCCGCCTTGATAATTGTTCAAACCAATGTGTATTTGACCAGCAAGGAAAGTACCAACGGTAAGTACAACTGATTTACCTTTAAATTTAAGACCCATTTGTGTTGAAACACCTACAACACGATTGTTTTCTAGAATAAGATCGTCACAAGGCTGTTGGAAAATAGTTAAGTTTTCTTGATTTTCTAAAGTATTTCTTACGAAATTACGATAAAGAACCCTATCCGCTTGCGCTCTGGTTGCACGAACTGCTGGGCCTTTGCTCGAATTTAAGGTTCTAAATTGAATAGCACTGTGATCAATCGCAGTAGCCATTACACCGCCTAAAGCATCAATTTCTTTTACCAAATGGCCTTTACCAATACCACCAATAGCAGGATTACAAGACATTTGGCCAAGGGTATCAATGTTATGCGTTAGCAATAACGTTTTACAGCCCATACGCGCAGCTGCTAAACACGCTTCTGTTCCAGCATGTCCACCACCAACGACAATTACATCGTAAGACTCTTGATACCACATAAATAAAAACCTTTTGAAATTAACTTAAAAAATTTGTTAGTTCGAAAACTTGAAGATCCATTTTACCGTTTTTTTATCTTTAAGGAAACGAAAAATACGTTAAAAAGATCCAGGTTTGATCTCTAATATATAAAAGAGATCTTTATAAAGATCTTGTTATTATTACTTATTAGTAAACGACTTTTCTGTGGTTAACTCATAATTCTTTATATATATCAAAAGACTGTTGAGAATAAAACCTTGTGCACAACCTTTGATCAATTAACTTAAAACCTCTGATCAAAAACACTAGTTATCCACAGTGTGAGCTGAGGTTGTTTTTGTTCACTGAATAATAACGTTAAATTAATAGTTTATTCTTATATTTATCCACAGTAAGTAGTTAATGTAACTATTTTTGTGAATAAGTACTGAGTAAGATCTTTATAAAAGATCGCTTTTTTCTATGAGCCATTGAATAGCTAGATCTTCCGGATCGACATCTTGCTTCATATCAATAGTCATTACTGGTGTTATTTCTTTGCAACCCCTTGAAATTAGTTTTTTATTTATTGTTTCGCCAGCTTTGCAGAATGTATCATAATTTGAATCACCCACAGCTATGATCATAAATGACACTGAGGATAGATCTTGTTCACAATTTTCAAGATCTTCAAAAAAAGGCTGGATATTATCAGGAAGCTCGCCAGCGCCATGGGTAGAGGTACAAATTAACCATGTATCAGGATTGTTTGTTTTTTCATCGAAAGTGGCGTTTAGGATCGTTGAAAAATTGGGATCTAAGTGTAATTGTACTTGATGATCTTGGGCTAATAGTTGTTCTTCACAGCTTTCTGCAACATATTCAGTTCCACCCAACATGCTACCAACAATGATTTGAAATGAGCTCATAGTATTAACTCTTTAGGTTGTATTTAATGTTTTATTATAATTAATAGGCTTGATACAAGCTATTATATCGCAATAACAACTATGTATTGGAAACTTATTGCTTCAACGTAGCTAAGGTAAACTAAGCTGAAACTTATCAAACTATATAGAAATCCTTATAATATATTTTTCAAAAAGCTGGCTACTTTGGTTTTATTATCATTAGATAGTGCTAATGCATCAGCTAATTACTTTTTTAAAAGCTAACCTATTTAGGCCACTTGCGGGGAGAATAAAGTTAATATCGTCTTGATCTTCTGATGATACTGGCCTTTCTAAACTATTAAGTTCATTAAGCAATTATTGTTTTTCAGCTAATAAAAAAAGCGCTCTAATCGATTTGATAACCCTCTAACATTAGCTGACCAATAGCAATCTAATAACACTCTGAAGCTTTTTTGAGTTAAAGATGGAGCAGGGCAGTTATGTCTTTTGCTTTGTAGTGTAATAAAATGCCTGCCCTTGAATGCTGTTTGTTAGGTGGATATATAC
>CAWVWK010000135.1:0-7022 GCA_963933725.1 uncultured Colwellia sp. | reverse complement strand
TGAAAGGCCATCATCTTCCACGGTAATATGCCTAAAATTTATATTTTGGCTTTTGGCTTTTGTTTTTGTTTTTGTTTTTGTGTACGTTACTTTTTTGATGATTCAGTCATTACATAAAATAATCGCTGTTATATACAAGATACTTAATTACGTAACTTTATTACAGCGTACTCCGAAATAACTTAACGTTATTTCGCTTTTTGATAAAACTTCATCAAACTTTCTGTTGAACAATCGTGCTCTTTTGAAATAATACCGCTTTCAAGTTGATTTTGAATTTCAGCCGCTAAGCCTTTACCTAATTCAACACCCCATTGATCAAATGAACAAATCTGTAAAAGAATACCTTGAACGAAAATTTTATTTTCATATGCGGCAATTAAAGCGCCGAGTGTTTTAGGATCAATGCGCTTTAATAAAATAGTATTCGTTGGACGATTACCTTTGTGCACCTTATGCGGTGCAACCTTATCGATATAGCTTTGCTGACGACCTTTTGCACTTAAGTCTGCTCTTACTTGCTGTTCATTTACACCAACCATTAGTGCCTGAGTTTGAGCAAAGAAGTTAGCCATTAAAGTTTCATGATGACCTTTAACCGGTGTAACACTTGCTACTGATCCGATAAAATCAGCAGGAACTACGTTGTTACTTTGGTGTAAGTATTGGTAAAAGGCATGCTGACCGTTGATACCTAACTCTCCCCAAATTGAAGGTACTGTAGCATAATCAATTTCTTCTCCATCCCAAGAAACTGATTTACCATTACTTTCCATCTCAGCTTGTTGCAGGTATGCAGACAACATATGCAATGTTTGATCGTAAGGTAAGATGGCTTGTGAGCGGGCGCCTAAGAAAGTAGTATTCCAAACACTTAACATAGCCATAATAGCAGGGATGTTTTCTGCAAGTGGTGTTTCTACGAAATGCTGGTCCATTTCAAAAGCACCATCAAGTAACTCTTCAAATTTATCAAAACCTAAATCCAATGCTATAGCTAAACCAATTGCAGACCATAAAGAGAAACGTCCACCTACCCAATCCCACATATCAAAGATATTTTCCGCTTCAATACCAAACGACATTGCATTCTCTTTATTCGCTGTAACAGCAACAAAGTGTTTAGCAACCGACTTTTCATCAAACGAAGAACTCGTTAACCATTTAATTGCCGTGCGCGCATTAGTCATGGTTTCGGTGGTTGTAAATGTTTTCGATGAAACAATAAACAAAACTTTTTCAGGATCGAGTGGTCTTAATATTTCGACAATTTGTGCACCATCAACATTTGACACATAATGAACATTTACGCTGTTATCACTATAATGTTTAAGCGCTTCAGTAACCATTTGAGGACCTAAGTTTGAGCCACCGACCCCAATATTAACAATATCCGTTATGCGTTTACCTGAATAACCTAACCAATGGCCTTGACGAACTTTTTCTACAAATGCTTTCATCTTCGCTAATTGATTTCTAACACATTCACTGATGTTCTCACCCTCTACCACAAGGTCTTCATCAGACTTTCTTCTTAATGCGGTGTGAAGTACTGCACGGTCTTCGGTTTTATTGATTCTTTCGCCGCTGAACATTTTACTACGCCATTCACACACTTTTGTTTCTTCAGCTAAGGCAACTAACCCTTGCATCACCTCATCATCAATAAGGTTTTTTGAATAATCAAGAAGCATATTAGGCATCTCGATAGAGAATTTATTAAATCGCTCACTGTCTTGAAAAAACAAATCATTCATATGCTGTTTTTTCATGTTTTCAGCTAATTGCTGTAATTTCTTCCAACTCTTAAGTTCTGGACGAGGTGACATAATAGTTCCTATTTGTGTCTTAAATGATTTGAGGTGTTAGTTTTTAAATATAGTGTATTAAAAAGTATTTCTTATTATTTTGCATTTCATATACATCGTTAATAACGAGGCTTTAGTCGTCATCTTTGTGCTTGAAAAATAAAAAATAATAAAAAAAAATTCAAATTGAATTAATAAGTGTTTATGCTAGCAGCTAAATTTTATTTCAACTATTGTAGAATTAACTTAACTAGAGCTACATTAATCAATAATGACAGCGCTGTCAATTAGCATTGCAATGACATAAATGTATAAACTCTGTTTTTGTCTTATTCGTTTGTTGCTCAAGGATAAAATAACCTTTAGGCTGTCTGCTTTTATGATAATACAATACGTATAATTCGTTAGTATTTATAACGCAATTTGGTAATTTAGCCTAGCGAATTTTTGTATCTGCTTTGTAAGAAGCTTATTATGTTATTTTTAATTTAATCAACATAAGTCTGTCAAAGAGAATACTGTAATAATAAAAGAATAATAAAAGGTCAGATCTGTAAATGAAAGCCACAATTAACGAAGTAGCAAAACAAGCGGGTGTATCAATTAAAACGGTTTCTAGAGTGATGAACCAAGAAGCGTCTGTTCGCCAATCTACACGAGACAAAGTGCTTTCTGTTGTAAACCAATTAAATTACCAACCAAGCCCAGCAGCAAGGAATCTTGCCAGCACTAAAGCCTATAATGTTGCTTTTGTTTATGACAACCCAAATGCCTATTATGTAATAGACTTGCAAGAAGGCATTCTAAAGGCTTGCAGAGAACAAGGCTTTGAGTTGTTAATTAACCCTTGTGACTCACAACAACCCGATATAACCAAAAATGTTATTAATATGGTAAAGCAAGCCAAAATATCTGGGCTAGTTTTAACTCCACCTTTCTCGGAAATGCCTGACTTTGTAAAGTGCTTTAATGATCTTAACGTCGATGTTGTAAGAATTATGTCTGGTGAAGAAGTACCTGACGATTTAAGTCCATGCATCATGGTTAATGATAGAATTGCAGCGCAACATATAACACAGCATTTAATTGATCAAGGTCACAAAGAGATTGCTTTTATTGCTGGTGATGCTGAGCATAGATCGACAATAGAAAGATATAAAGGTTACCGATTAACGCTTAAAGAAAATAACATTCCTTTTTCGAAAGACCTAGTTATTCAAGCGAAATATGATTTTGAGTCTGGTGTCGATGGTGCGAAGCAATTAATGAACAATGCTCTTAATAAGCCGACTGCAATATTTTCCTGTAATGATGAAATTGCCGCGGGGGCATTATTTGCGGCAAGACTTATGAATATAAAAATACCAGAAGAATTAGCCATTGCAGGTTTTGAAAACAGCCCCTTCTCTCGTCAAACTTGGCCTAAGTTAACTACAGCTGATCAGCCTAACAAACTCATTGCTGAAGATGCCGCCAATATCTTAATTGGTCAAATACGAAAGCAGAAAAATGCTTTACTATCGAAAGAATATACTCCTAAGCTTATCGTAAGAGAGTCTTCACACTTAACAGCACAAAAAACCTAAAACTTACTATAACCTCTAATAAAAAAATCAACACTATCACAAAGATATTGGTCGGCATCTTTGGGGCTAATTTTATCTTTGAGATTAAACTCTACCTGCATCCATAATTCACCCTTCATGATATTTAAAAAGTGAATCGCGGCCTGCCATGAGTTGTGTATCGTTAATAAGTCTTTTTCATGCAAAGCTTCAAATAAATTGGCTAATTGTGTTGTGATTTTTAGAGGCCCAGCTTTATAAAAAATATCGGAAACTTGTGGGTATGTACTCGATTCAAACGCACAAATTTTATGTACCGCACTCGCCTCTTTTGAAGTAACGAATTGAGAAAAACGCCTAGCGATTTGAATTAATATCGCACGTACATCAGTAAAGTCTAATGCTGATATTTCAAAAAGTTGCATCGACTCACAGCGAAATTCTATTGCAGCAAAGAATAACTCATCTTTATTTCCAAAGTGGCTATAAACAGTTTGCTTTGAAACATCTGCATTTTTTGCGATTAAGTCCATACTTGTTTTCGCAAAACCTTTTTCGATGAAAAGTGCAATTGCCGCATCGAGAATTTGCTGGCGTTTAATTTCACTTTTAGATCTTTTATTAACCATCACTAGATTCCACTAAAACATATTTGAGACACGTTACATTTGTCATACTACATTCATTTTAACAAATTAGACTAGACAGTCCAGTTTATTTTGCTACACTTGATTATTAGACTATACAGTCTAGTACATTTTGCTATTTTTCCCCTATTAAAGATAATTGAGAGAACACCATGCTAACAAAATCTTTATTTTCAGTGAATAATCTGTTTTGTAAGAACAAGCTACTAAATAAAGCGGCACATAAAAAAAAGCCTCTCAGAATAATGTTATTCAGAAACATGCTTACTTTTACTAAAAAAGCGGGCACTGCTTTACTTGTCTTATTTCTAGTAAGTGCTTGCTCTGACAATCCTGAAAATAATCCAGAAAACTTTAGCGAACTCAATCCGGCCTATAAACAAAGTGCACAATTAATTCCAATTAAGCCCGTACAAAACTATGTTATAGATCGAACATACTTAGGCCAAATCAAAACAAAGCAAGACGCGAAACTTTCTTTCGAATATGCAGGTACAGTAAACAGTGTTTTAGTCGATATAGGCGATGTTGTTAAAAAAGGGCAAACACTGGCAATACAAAATACTGACATTTTAACTTTCAAGAAAAAAGAGCTACAAGCACGTGTTAACCAAAAACAAGCACAAATAAAACTTAATTCAGCTAACTTAGAGAGAATTCAATCACTCACTGATGATGGTTACTCTTCACAACAGCGCCTCGATGAATTAAATGCCGAAAATGAAGTATTAACGGCCAGTGTTTTAGGCTTAAAGGCACAAATAGATGCAATACATTATCAAATAAGCAAAACAACTTTAACCGCTCCATTTGACGGAGTCGTTACCAAAAAAATGGTCTCAACAGGAGAACATACCTCACCATCACGCGCAGTTTTTCAACTCATAAAACAGGCGGATAATGAAATTACTTTAGGAGTCCCCGCTACCCTAGCCTCATCGCTATACAAAGGTAGTCTACTTACGGTTGAAATCAATAGTACTGAATATAAAGGCAAAATCCTTTCAGTAAGTCAGCATATAGATTCAATAAACCGCACCGTACAGTTACGCTTAAAACTGACCAGTAAAGTAAATAGTTTTGATAGACAATTAGTTAAGGTGCATATCAATAAACATGTGCAGGAAGCTGGTTACTGGGTGCCTCTAACAGCTTTAACAGATGGCGTACGAGGTCAATGGCAAGTATTTTTAGCACTAAAAAATGAACAGAATGAAGTAGAGCAAGATAATGCTAAACCAGTATTTACTATACAGTCAGCGACTGTAAAAGTGTTATACACCAGCAAAGACTCAGCTTATATAACAGGTTTACCAATCAAAGAGTATTTGCTCGTCGGTGCAGGGCTTCATCGATTCGTTTCAGGACAATCGATTTATTCACTTGTCGATAAAGGTATAACGCAATGATAAGCTCATTTGTAAAAAATGGCAGGCTGATGTCATTGACTATTGTATTGTTAATTGTATCTGGCTTAGGTGCTATTTCAACGATGCCGAGGATGGAGGATCCTCGCATGACAAATCGTATGGCGAGTGTACTTACCCAGTTTCCTGGTGCAAGTGCAGAGCGCATCGAAGTACTTATTACAGAAAAAATTGAGCAAAAACTTAGGATTTTGCCTGAAATAAAACTAATACAATCTGTATCTCGCCCTGGAATATCTGCTGTTTCAATTGAACTACTAAGTGAAGTCACAGACCCTGTGCCCGTGTGGTCTAAAGTCAGAGATTTGTTAGGTGACGTAACCCCCTTTTTACCTCCAAATTCATTAAAGCCCGTTTTACGAGATGACAGAACCCATGCATTCACACAGCTAATAGCAGTTAATTGGCAGTACGATAACGAAACGGATATTGCCAGCTTAGGTCGATTTGCTAAAGCATTACAAAATCGACTACGTTTAGTACCTGGTACTGACTTAGTCACTCTATTTGGAGAAGGCAAAGAAGAAATTCTTGTTGAAGTAGATCAATCACAAATCCGAGCTTTGCATTTATCTAATCAACAAATATCTCAAGCAATTCAAATGTCCGATGCTAAAGTTTCTGCAGGCCAATTGACTAATGAGCACAACCAAATGCAAGTTGAGTTAGTCGGTGCATTTGATACGGTAACGCGAATTCAGCAGATCCCTATCAGTAAAAGCGATACGGGCAGTGTTTTACAATTAGGCGATATTGCAAGTATTCGTAAAACCCTCGCTTGGCCAGCATCTGAAATTGCGATTGTAAATGATAAGCCCGCTCTAGTTGTGGCTACTCGCATGTTACCTAATCTACGTATAGATAAATGGACTGCGCAAGTTGATGACGTTGTTAAGCAGTTCAATAAAGAATTACCCCAAAATATCGGCACAGAAGTTTTATTCTCTCAAAATAAATATACCGAGGAACGGTTAACTAGTTTGGTTGAAAACATCGCTCTTGGTTTTATTTTAATTTCTTTGGTTTTATTACTTACTTTAGGTTGGCGCTCCGCCCTCATAGTAAGTACTTCCTTACCTTTAACTGTATTATTTACTCTTTCAGTAATGAATTTTTACGGTATTCCTATTCATCAAATGTCTGTTACCGGGCTCGTCGTTGCACTAGGGATTATGGTAGATAACGCGATTGTTATGACAGATACAATTCAAACTAAGCGACAGCAAGGCTTTCGCAGGTTAGCTTCGGTTTCGTATGCTGTGAAGCACCTGTGGTTACCTCTGTTGGGCTCAACTTTAACAACCATTCTTGCTTTTATGCCTCTCGTATTAATGCCTGGCGCAGCTGGAGAGTTTGTTAGCGGTATAGCATATAGTGTTATCTTTTCTCTCATCGGCTCTTATCTCATATCACACACTATTGTGGCGGGTTTAGCTGGTCGATTTTTACTCAAAGGTAACATCACAGAAAATAGTGCTCAGGTTGGGGCTGTTACACAATCTAACAAGCATCATATTGCAAGTAAAAAAAAATGGTATAGTGCTGGAGTCAATTTCCCTCAACTGAATAACGCTT
>CAWVWK010000134.1:0-7022 GCA_963933725.1 uncultured Colwellia sp. | reverse complement strand
GGGCTTTGTCTAATCTGCGTCATCTGCGAGCAAAAGGGTCTTGCGGCTAATATCAGGTTCAAGAATGAATCTCGATACCTGCAACTTTTCTAGTGTAAGAATAGACTTTATAAAAATAAATTTTTTGCTAAGGTCTTTATTCATAGACATAATTACTTTAGTGTAATGTTTGAAGAAAAACACTAACTCGATAATAAAAATGAGAGCTTAATGAACATTAACGAAATGGCAGAAAAAAATTATCTTTGGGTAGAAAAAATGGGCTGGCATAACAAAACCGTGTTAGAAGCGCTGGCGTTAGTGGCTTCTGAAGTGGGTGAGGCCATAAATGAGTGCCGCCATGAAGAGCCAACAGAAGCTTTTGGTGAGGAGTTAGCTGATGTTATTTTACGAGTATTAGATATTGCTCACTGGCAAGGTATAGATATAGAAAAAAAGATCACGGATAAAATGGATAAAAATGCTCTAAGAGGAACAAGGGGAAGACTGAAGTAATTCAAGTTCAACCCTTATTAAGTATCTCAATAACATTATCATAACTTGCTTTAAAGTCGGCTGTACCAATCACTAAGATCTTTTTGAGTATCAATATCTATTAAAGCATTTGGTAATGAAATTGGCATAAGGCTCTCTTGGTTTTTTTCTAAAACAGCTTTTGCGCCTTTATCGCCGGTCAAACCTAAAAGTTGATTCACAAAGCGGTAAGGGAAAATAACAGGTGGCATTAAATTATTTTCAGCCATTGCACAGGTTATTTTATCCGGTTGTTTTTTAGAAGACTCGATAAGATGAATATAGTCTTGTGAAGTTAAAGAGGCTAAATCAGCAAGGGTGATCATAATATGGCTAAAGTTAGTTTCTTCACCCGATATAACACTTTCTATAGACTGAGCAATCGTGTGGCCTATGCCTTTTGATGCATCGGGGCAGTATACACTATGAATAGTTGGGTTTAGTACACCAGATAATGTTCTATGATGATCCCCCGTTGCCACGACGAGTTGATTCGGGTCCATTGCTAGTGTGCACATGGAATTCGATAGTTTATTGAGCATATGTTCAATGAGCGTAATTTCTCCATTTTGTGTTTTTATTGGGGCAACTAATTTGATTGCACCAAATCGCTCACTTTTACCGGCGGCTAACACAATAATTTTAAGGTGGTAGTTGTCATTACTCATATTGCATAACCCATAAGAACATACTTACCTTCTTCAATTCTATTTAAGCACCAGGCTAATAGAACGAGCACCTTTGTTGTATAAACTCGCGTGACACTCACTTAAAATAGATAGCGCAATACTTTCTGGTAACGTGCCGCCAAGATCAAGTCCCGCGGGACCTGAAAAAACAAAAGCTAACTCATCAACATTAACTTGTGCTAGTGATATTACTTGCTGGCGTCTATTCAAAGGCCCGAGCAGAGCCACATATTGTAGGCTAGAGTGCGAATCAGCTAAGGCGTTAAGTGCTTTTGCATCAAGCTCCACATTATGACTCATGAGTATGGCCGCATTGACTTGTGTACTTTCTACAAAACTAGGTAGATCCTGTGCATCGCCTTTGACTATATGGTTCAAATGGCCGAAATATTCTTTTCTGCCATTAGCAGGGCGCGGATCCCAAAGTGATACTTGCCAGCCTAGCTGTTTAGCCATATTTGCTAGAGGTACTGCATCAATACCGCCACCAACTAATAAAATATGAGGTAAGGGCACAATAGGGCTTATTAATGTTTGTTTTTCATTATCTATTGTTGCGGCTTCGTCAATTTGTGCGACAACGCCTTTAGAGAAATTCGCTTTGTGCACTTGTTGCATGTTTGAAGGTATAGAATTATCATTCGACGCTAATGCAAGTGGCAGGTAATAATAGCCCTCAATACGCTGCTGCAGTGCCTCATAAACATCTATTAAAGCAAGGTAGTTATTTTCAAGATGAAGGGGTTGAAGAGTGATATATACGGTTCCTCCGCAACCTATACCTAAATGAAAGGACAAATCTTCTTCATCTGAACCATCATAGCAAACATACTGTGCTTGTCCCGTTTGCATCACTTTTCGGGCATTAATGCCAATATCTGATTCTAAACAGCCACCACTTAACATGCCTAACTGCTCACCCAAACTACTAAATAGCATCATAGAGCCAGACTTTCGATAACAAGGCCCTTCTGTTTTATAAATGGTTGCAAGAACCCAATCACACTTATCTCGCTGTGGATACCACTTAGCGAGTAAGTGTGACAAATGGTTATTTATCACAATGTACTTCCGATTTAATCAATGCGAGATTCTTTATAATGTATCACTTTGTGTATTCATTTATGTGTCAAGAGACTTAAATGGTAAATCGCGATGTCGTTTCCCAGATGCGGCGAAAACAGCATTACTTAAAGCGGCAGGGAAAGGCGCTAAACCTGGCTCACCTAAGCCCGTAGGTTTCTTAGAGCTTTGAGCAATATGAACATTAACCTTAGGCATTTCATTAATGCGTAAAACAGGGTAGTCGTGGAAGTTTGAATTAACCACGGCACCATCTTTAAATATAACTTCAGTTCTAAGGGATAATGACATTGCCATAACCACAGCGCCTTCCATTTGTGCTGTTGCGCCATCAACATTTAAAATTTGTCCACAATCAATCGCACAATCGACTTCTAATACCTTAATATCATCGCCGTTTACTTCAACATGAACTGCCATGGCAACATAGCTTTGAAAACTGTGGTGAACAGCTATACCTATCCCTTGATTTTTAGGAAGTTTTTCACGTTCAAACCATTTTGACTTTTCACCAATCATAGCTAGTACACCTTTAGATCGCTCAACCTCTTCAGCTTGCTCTTCTTGCTTATTACTATCATAAAGTTTATTTAATAAAGTGAAGGTATCTTGTTTTGTGCTATGTGCTAATTCATCTGCAAAGGTGCCAAAAGAGAAACCATAAAATAATGCATACACAGCGCGGTACCAACCAATACGCGTATGCGCTTTCGCTTCACCCGATTCACTACGTAAGTTTTCAATACCAAATGGGTGTTGTGAAATAACCCCTAAATCACCTTTACTGGCTCTGTCTACTGAGGGGTTAAATAAAGAGCCGATAGGTGGAAATGCTGCGCGATGAAGCCACCCTGTAATGTTGCCTTTATCGTCTATTGATGCTTCAATATGTTGTGCGTTAATTGAGTGATAATAACCGGTTCGAGTATCTTCTTCTCTTGACCAGGTAAGTTGCACTGGTGCATTAATTTTGTTAGAGATAACGGCTGCTTCATGTACATAGTCACACTTAAATTTACGTCCAAAAGCACCACCAAGCATTGTTACATGCACTGTGATATCTGTTGGTTCACGTTTTAAATAGGCACCAATTGTCTTTTGAATATCAACAGGGCTTTGCGTAGGAGCCCAAATTTCACAGCTGTTTTTTTGTACCCATACCACGCTAGCGTTTGGCTCCATAGGAGAGTGAGATAGGTGACCTCCTGTGTAAGTCGCTTTAACTATTTGTTTAGCTTCTTTAAAAGCTTTGTTGATATCGCCACGCTCATCGGCTAACTCGGCTGGCTTTTCAACATTTTTAACAAGCTGTTTTCGATATTCTTTGGTGTTATAAGATTGGTTCTCGCCAAGTTCCCACTCGACATCAACCTTCTTTAAGGCTTGTTGCGCAGTCCAGGTGTTATTTGCTACAACCGCTACACCGCCAATACTGCCAAAGGGCATATTAAAGCGAGGAATTTCGATAACATCTATTACCCCTGGCATCGCTAAGGCAGCTTTTTTATTGATGCTTTTAATGCTACCACCTAACACGGGGCAATGACGAATAGCGGCATATTTAAGACCTGGTAACTTGGTATCAACACCATAGGTGAGCTTACCTTTAACAATATCGGTTTGATTATGCCTAGCTAATGATTTACCAATAAACTTAAAATCATTTTTCTTTTTCAATTTAGGGCTTTCAGGCACAGGGCTATTTGCCGCAAGTGATGTAAGTTCACCAAAGCTAAGTTTTTGTTGGTTATTGGTGTTTATAACAAAATGGTTTTTAGCGATACACTCTTTGGCAGGTATTTTCCAAACTTTTGCAGCGGCAATAATAAGCATTTCTTTTGCAGCAGCGCCTGCTTTTCTCATTGGAAAGTACATCTTACGAATACTTGCTGAGCCACCTGTAGCTTGTGATCCGAACTTAGCGTCAGCGTCAGCTTGTTTTATTGTAACTCTAGACCAGTCAGCTTCAAGTTCATCAGCAACAGCAGAAGGGAGCGCAGTACTTATGCCTTGCCCCATTTCACTTCTACCACAGTAAATTAAGGTATCGCCTTGTTCATTGATATGAATGAAAGCACTTGGGTTGAACGCGTCTTCAAAACCATCTACGGGGTGTGAATCTTGATTATTTGCAAAGGCTGCATGGGGAGAAAAACTAGGGACACTCACACCAAGCACTAAACCACCAGTGACTAAACCAGAGCGTTTAAGAAAGTTTCGACGACTAACATTTTGAATAGTCATTACTTGACCTCCTTATATAGCTCTGTAGCTGCTTCAGAAATGGCCGCTTTTATACGTTGGTATGTACCGCAGCGACAAATATTACCTTGCATCGCCAAATCAATTTCTTCAGGAGAAGGTTTTGGGTTCTTTTCTAAAAAGCTAGCTGCATTCATTATTTGCCCAGCTTGACAATAACCACATTGTGGGACTTTATTAGCTACCCATGCTTTTTGTAAAGGATGATCGCCCTCAGCAGATAAGCCTTCAATGGTAGTAATATCTTTATTGAGAACAGATGTCATGGTTAAAACACATGAGCGTGTTGCAACCCCGTCGACATGTACAGTACAGGCACCGCATAAACCCATGCCACAACCAAACTTTGTTCCGGTATATTCTAGCGTATCTCGCAAGAACCATAATAATGGCATATCAAGGTCAACATCGACCTCGTGTCGCTTTCCGTTTATCGTTAAAGAATTGCTCATAATCTACCTGTTTTTTGGTTGCTTTAAAGTGAAAGGTTATAGCGCTAATGCATTACTAAATACCAAGTAATTTATCATTATACTTAAAAAAAACGAGAATAAACAATTATCTTTAAGGTCTTGTTCTATGTTCTAAATTAGACAAGTGAAATGGCCAGAGGGCTTACTTTCCCTATAGTAAGAACGAATACCTTATGGAAGGCAGCTGTTCATCCTCCATATAATTATTGGCTTTATAACTCTTCAAATAAAACCAGAAACCCATCCAGTAAGCTTCTCAATTCAATGGCTTTATCTCTCATTGAATTTAAGGTGGTTCTGTTGTGGCAAACACCATTTTTAATGATAGCTTTGGAAGATTATTAATAATAAGTTGGTTATAAATAAGTAGCAACCAAACGGTAAATAAAAACAGGCTCATTAGATATATATCACGAGTTATCCTAGACTCTTTAAGTATGTCAATAAAAGAAGCCAGTGCAGCTAAAGCTAATAATAATCAAATGCCCCTAAAAGCATTGCTTTTTTTAATCCCAAGCAATAATGCCCCTAAGAAACTAACGGCTATAGTCGTCGCTTGTATTAAGTTAATTATGTTGAGGTTTTCCATTAACGGAGAGTATTAATATTTAATTGAGAGAAAGCTAGTTTTCCATGGTAAACGGGTCATGTAAAAACTATCTCTTTAAAAACTAAATTAAGGTTTCATTTTAAGCTCTTTTAAGGTTTATTTTCTAAGTGACGTGAAAGGACACATGGTGAGTTACAAAGAATAAAAAATTGACACTTGTGTCAACTTTTTATTCTGCTATATTACTCTTAAAATTAAGGCTGTTGAAATTAGAGCATTCTGAAGATAGTAATAAATTACGGAAAAATTATGACGAATAGTAAAATATGCTTCTTGCTAAATAATGAAGTGTTAACAATAGAAAATATAGATCCAAATTTAACCGTTCTGCAGTACCTGCGTGAAATACAGTTCAATACAGGCACTAAAGAAGGCTGTGCTTCAGGCGACTGTGGAGCTTGTACTGTTGTACTTGCAGAATTAGACAGTGACGATAATAACCAGCTTACTTATAACTCAATTAATGCGTGTATTACTTTTGTAGGAAGTATTCATGGCAAGCAATTGATTACAGTTGAAGATTTAAAAGATGGTGCAAAGCTTCATCATGCACAACAAACAATGGTTGATAATCACGGTACGCAATGTGGCTTTTGTACACCAGGTTTTGTCATGTCTTCTTTCGCGTTACATAAACATAACAACCAACCAACACGTGCTGAAGTACTAGAAGCACTTGCGGGTAACTTATGTCGTTGTACCGGTTATCGCTCAATTATTGAAGCGGCTATTACTTCAAGTGAAGGTATTGAAGAAGACTCGTTCGCTAAGCACTACCAACAAACTGTTGAGTCGCTTAAAGAACTTAAAAAACTACCTTCTCCAATATTAAGCGGTAATGACCATCATTTTAAAGCGCCTAAAAATATTGACGAGCTAGCGATTGAATTAACGCATGAACCTAAATCTACATTATTAGCTGGCGGAACAGATCTTGCGTTATCAGTAACTCAAAACCTGGCAACAATCGATAAACTTGTTTATGTTGGCAATGTTGAAGAGTTAACAGCCCTTAGTGAAACAGATACACATATCGTTATTGGCTCAGCCCTCCCTTATAGTAAATTCATTAAAACTTTGCATCATTATTACCCAGATTTAGGTGAAATGATTGAACGTATTGGTTCTAAACAAGTTCGTAATAACGGTACATTAGGCGGCAACATTGGTAATGCATCACCTATTGGTGACATGCCACCAGCACTTATTGCTTTAGGTGCAACCATGACGTTGCATCTTAATGGTGAAGAAAGAACCATTTTAGTTGAAGATTATTTTGTAGATTATAAGAAAACTGTTCTTAAGTCTTCAGAGTTCATTAAGTCTATTCAAATACCTAAGCCTCAAGAAGGGCAAATACTTAAGCTTTATAAAATATCTAAACGTATAGAT
>CAWVWK010000133.1:0-7042 GCA_963933725.1 uncultured Colwellia sp. | reverse complement strand
CCGGTACAGTTTCCACTAACAATAATTCTAAAATTGCTTCAGAAGTATCAGGAAGGCTTATCTCAATCGCAGAAATTGGCACTATCGTGAAAAAAGGTGAGCTTATAGCAAAAATTGATGACAGCCATTTAAAAATTAAGTTATTAGAAGAGCAAGCGAACGTTTTACAACATGAAGCAGATCTTCGTTACCTTGAGTCTGAATTAACAAGAACAATATCCTTAGTTGAAAAAAACCTTTCAGCTCCAACGACCCTAGAAAGAAATACTTCTAATAGGGATATTGCTAAAGGGCGTTTGATGGTTGCTAAAGCGCGTTTAGCTCAAACTGAAAATGATTTAGCTTTTTCTGAATTAAAAGCACCTTTCTCAGGAATTGTCGCTGAGCGTATTGCTAACCTTGGAGAGTATATAAATAGTGGAAATGCGATTATCAGATTAGTGGAGCTTGCCAATAAAGAGGCTGTGGTTTATGCACCAATTACCTCATATCAATTTATAAATAAGAAAAAATCTTTAGTCATCAGTTCTTCTATGGGGGAAAGTGAGGCAGCGATAAAAAGTTTTGTACCCGTTGCAAACGATCTTTCACACTTGATGGAAGTTCGTTTAGATATGTCTCATATCAAGTGGCCGTTTGGGTTAAACATTAAAGTGCAAGTAGTAAGTGGGAAAACTGTACAATCTATCGCTGTACCAAGAGATGCTTTAGTTTTAAGGCGAGATGGGTTAAGTGTTTTTCGAATTAACGAAAATAACCAAGCAGAAAAAATTTCAGGGGAAGTTGATCTAGCCTCAGGTAATTTGGTAAGTCTTAAGAACACATCTACAGATCTCCTGGTTGGTGACTCCATTGTTATCCGAGGGGCGGAGCGACTACAACCGGGTCAACTTGTTACGATTAAAGATAATAATCATCAATTAATTTCTGGAAGTGATGAAGCGATTACAAAAAACAAACTTGAAGCTAAGTCAATAACTAAACCAGAAAGTAAAGAGGAAGAGTAATGAGCCTTACTTCTTCTGCATTAAAAAATCCAACGGGAGTAGTCGTTGCTGTTTTATTGGTGGCGCTATTGGGCGCTATAAGCTTATTTCAATTACCAATACAACTTACTCCTGATATCAGTAAACCAGAAATTAGCATAAGTACTTCATGGCGCGCTGCTGCACCAGAGGAAATAGAAGCTGAAATTATAGAACGCCAAGAAAATGTCTTAAAAGGGCTTCAAGGGCTAGAGTCCTTAATATCATCTTCAAGTCAAGGCAGTGGTACGATTACTTTGCTCTATAAGAGTGGTGTAAATCTAGACAGAGCACTTGTTGACTTAATGAGTTCATTAAATCAAGTCTCTAATTACCCAGTAGATGCGACTGAACCGGTTATATCGGTTGGTGGCAGCGACCCAACGAGTGCTATGGCCTGGTTTGCGCTAAAACCGATGCAGGGAAACAATCGAGATATCTCTACCTATCAAGATTATGTTGAAGAAGTTATTCAACCAAAAATGGAGCGTGTTTCGGGTGTTGCAAAAAGTAACGTTTACGGTGGTGACATCTCTCAAATACACATTACTTTCGATCCTTACAAGACGGTTTCTCTAGGCTTAAACATACCAGAACTAGCGCTTAGTTTAGGCTATAATTCAGACACATCGGGCGGATTTAATGAAGTAGGTAGGAGAAAGTTTACGATTAGGTTTAGTGGTAAATATACCCCTAAAAAACTTGAAGAAATGGTACTTTCATGGCGTGATGGGAAAGCCATATTGTTAAAAGATGTAGCAACAATAGAACAAACTTTCCAGGATAAAACCGGTATCTTAACGCTTGATGGGACTCCAGCAATCGCAGTGAATGCTCAAGCAGAGCAAGGTGTTAATGTCATTGAGGTAATGAAAGGGCTTCAACTAGCGATGAGAGAACTAAACGAAGGCCCCCTTCAGCGTGCAGGCCTTCAAATGATACAAATGTCAGATCAAACGATATATATTAATCGTTCAATGGACTTAGTAAAAAATAACCTACTATTAGGTGTTTTTTTAGCAATTGTAGTTCTTTGGTGGTTCTTAAGGAAGTTTAGAGCAACACTTATTGTTGCGCTAGCTATTCCTGTCTCCTTGGTACTGACTCTTATTGTCATGTATGCATCGGGGAGAACGCTAAATATTATCTCGATGGCAGGCTTAGCGTTTGCCGTTGGGATGGTGTTAGATGCAGCGATTGTTGTGTTAGAAAATATTGTTCGACTTCGAGAAAAAGGAGAGGGAGCGGAGGCAGCGGCCTTAAAAGGTGCAACACAAGTATGGGGAGCTTTAATCGCTTCTACTATTACCACCGTTGCTATATTCCTGCCCATCGCTTTTTTAGATGCCGTTTCAGGACAGCTGTTTACTGATTTAGCTATTACCATTTCTGTGGCTATTGTCGCATCATTGCTTATTGCGGTAACCGTATTACCAGTAGCAGCGAAAAAGTTACTTAGCGAGATTAAAGAAGAAGATCCTCATACGCATTGGTGGCAAAACATTACAAAGGGAATCATGTATATCACTGGAACACCAGCAAAGCGTTATGGTTGGGTATTCGGCTTAATGTTGTTCTCTTTTGTTGGAACTTATAGCATGTTTCCAAGAGTAGATTATTTACCGAAAGGGAATCAAAATCAATTTCAAGCCTTTATGATGCCACCACCGGGTTTAAGTTATCCAGCGGCAAGTGTTGAAATGAGTGAAGAGATTAACCGACGCATAATGCCTTACCTGTCTGGTGAAAAAGAACCTAAAATTAAGCATACCTGGATGGGGATTTTTGGCAGTTTTGGCTTTATGGGAGGTAGTGCTGAGAATGTTGATGATATTGGCGCGATCATTGGTGCTATTAATTCAGATATATTAAGAGGGTTTCCCGATACCATGGCCTTTGCTTCTCAAGCACAAATCTTTGCTAGCTTAGGTGGAGGTAGAAGGATAGATGTTGATATTCAGGGTAATGATGTAGATGTACTATTAAATGCAGCACAAATAGGTTTTGGTGTTATTTCGCAAGCACTACCAGGCTCTAGTATTCAGCCTAGCCCAGGGTTAACACTTGCAGAGCCTGAGTTAAGAATTATACCTAAAGAAAGAAGGATGGCAGAAGCAGGGGTTTCAAGACAACAGGTAGCAGCCTTATCAAGTGCCCTTGGCAGCGGTTTGTATCTTGGTGATTATTTTAATGGTCAAAAACGACTGGATGTTTTTCTTAGAACAACCGATTGGGATACACCAGAAGAGTTACAAGGTATGCCTTTTTATACGCCAAAAGCAGGTGTTCTACCATTTGGTGAGTTGGTTGATATAGTAAGAACAGCTGGTCCTAGCTCTATAAGACGAGTAGATAGACATCGTACTATTACATTACAAGTTACACCGCCTGAAAATATCAGCTTAGAAGAAGCGATTGCACTTATTAAAGAAAAGGCGGAGCCTTCTATTATGGCTGCGCTAGAAGGTGATGCATTGTCAGACGGTGCAAGTCTAGCAAGCGTCAAGTACCGTGGCAGTGCAGAAGCCTTAACAGAAGCTTTAAAAAATATGAGTGAAAGCTTTATTTTAGCATTACTTATACTGTACTTATTAATGTCTGCTTTATTCCAATCGTTTAAAGATAGCCTATTAGTCGCCTTAACTATTCCTCTTGCAACGGTAGGTGGGATAGGCTTTTTGCAATTAACCAATTTAGTCATCTTTCAGCCACTCGATTTACTTACCATGATTGGCTTTATCATTTTGCTTGGGCTTGTGGTTAATAATGCTATCTTATTAGTGTATCAAACACGGATGGGGGAAAGAGAAGGTTTATCGAGAAATAAAGCGGTAGAGCAAGCTGTTAGGTTGCGTCTAAGACCTATTTTGATGAGTACTTTGACCAGCATTTGTGGAATGCTACCACTATTATTAATACCAGGAGCGGGCGCTGAGTTATACAGAGGAATTGCTGCAGTAATCGTAGGTGGTATGAGCGTAAGTACCTTGTTTACACTGATTTTCTTACCAAGTTTGTTGCAGTTAGGTACAAAACGAGTTACAGCTTAAGAAAACTTTGAGGTCAGGATGTGCATCCTGGCCTCAAGTCGAGAGCGATTCAGGGTTATGAATTTTCTTTATTAACTGAAGGTAAGCTATCCAAAGACCATCTTGGATTTGCTTTAAAAGTTAAGTCGGCATCGGTACCCGCTTTAAGACGCTGTAAACCAGCGTAAGCTATCATTGCGCCGTTGTCGGTACAAAATTCTGGTCGTGGATAAAAAACACTACCGCCTAATTTTTTAGTCATTCCTTCAAGTTTTGCTCTTAAAGCCGTGTTTGCACTAACACCACCAGCAATAACGAGTGTATTCAATTTTTCTTGTTGTAGAGCACGTTTACACTTTATTGCTAAAGTATCAACGACAGCTTGTTGAAAAGCATTCGCAATATCAGCAAAGATTTGTGCTTTGTCGGCTTTATCTAGACCCTCTGATTCTTTTCTCAATAGCGTTGAAGCGGCTGTTTTTAAACCGCTAAAACTAAAGTCTAAACCAGGCCTATCTGTCATCGGTCTTGGTAGTTTAAAGCGACCAGCAACTCCTTGTTCTGCCATTTTTGAAAGAGCTGGCCCTCCGGGGTAATCGAGGCCTAAAAGTTTTGCTGTTTTATCAAAAGCTTCTCCGGCAGCATCATCTACAGACTCGCCAAGTAACTTGTACTCACCAATGTTGTCAACACGAACAAGCATCGTGTGGCCACCAGAAACCAATAAGGCAATGAAAGGAAATTCAGGCACATCATCTTCTAACATGGGAGCTAATAAATGGCCTTCCATATGATGAACTGGTACTGCGGGTAGACCCCAGCCATAAGCTAGGCTTCTACCAATAGAACAACCTACTAATAGTGCGCCAACTAAGCCAGGACCTGCTGTGTAGGCAACGCCGTCAAGATCTTGCGGGGTTAGATTAGCATCTTCCAATACCGCTCGAATTAATGGGATTGTTTTTCGTACATGATCACGTGATGCAAGTTCAGGAACAACACCGCCATAATCGGCATGCACGGCTATTTGGCTATATAAACGGTGGGCAAGTATACCTTCTTGCCGATCACCTTGACCATCATCATAAATTGCAATGCCAGTCTCGTCACAAGACGTTTCAATACCTAAAATTCTCATAGTTTTCCGTAATTCTTCAAAAGCGTTGTTTTAGTCTAAAAATAAAGTCGAAGGTTAAATCAATTAACCTTTTAAGCGTGTCACTTAAAATTTTGTTTTATTTTTAAAGCGTTATTTGTTCTAGATTGTCTACCAAATAAAATAAACCTATACGTAAAAAAGGACATAATTCTTTTTTATCAATTCTCTCTATGTATAAAATAGATCACATATTAAATGAAACTGGTATTAATAGCCCTGATTTTACCTTGCAAAGGCGAAATGCACCAGAATATTTAGCGCAGAAATGAAATTAGGCTTTACTTTATAGTGTGGTTCGCATTAGAATACGTCACCAATTTTTGATAGAGCGGGTATAGATCAGGTATCTAAGTTATCTTTATGCATTATTCATAAAGTCACTAAATACTGAAGTCCAATGCCGATTTATATAGATAGAACCTAAGGTAATACAGTACATGCCAGTAATTAAAGTAAGAGAAAACGAACCATTTGACGTAGCATTACGTCGTTTTAAACGTTCATGTGAAAAAGCAGGAATCCTTTCAGAAGTTCGTCGTCGCGAAAGCTACGAAAAACCGACTTGGGAACGCAAGCGTAAAAAAGCTGCTGCTGTTAAGCGCGCTGCTAAAAAAGTTTCTCGTGAGAACGCTCGTAACGTTCGCATGTACTAAGGATTACCTTAGTATTCGTTTCATTTAAAGTCTTTACAATGCTTAACAAGCTTAAGCGTAATAAAGGCTTGAATATAGGATAGCAATAAATGTCATTATTCATTCTACTTAAAGATGAAATGAAAACGGCTATGCGTAACAAAGACAAATTACGTCTGGGTGTTATACGCATGGCTATTTCTAGTGTTAAGCAAGCTGAAATTGATCATAATACCGAAGCAACAGACGATAACATCATTGCGATTTTAACCAAGATGGTTAAACAACGTAAAGAGTCTATCAAAATGTTTCAAGAAGGTGGTCGTGACGAATTAGCAGCAAAAGAAGCTGAAGAAGTTGAAGTATTAAGCTTTTTTCTTCCAAAACCTCTTAGCACCGAAGAAATTAATGAATTAATTAACAAAGCAATTATAGATACTAGTGCAACCTCAATGGCAGACATGGGTAAAGTGATGGCTATGTTAAAACCTCTTATGCAAGGCAAAGCCGATATGGGCGCAGTTAGCGGTCAAATTAGAGCAGCATTAAACGCATAACGTTAAAATTCATCGTTACTTTTTATGAACCGTAAGTATTAAATTACTTGCGGTTTTTTCGTTTTAATTTCTTCAATTTGTGTACAATAACTATTAAGATTTATTTTTTTAGTAAATTCATTTTTATAGGGTAAGGGTTTTATGGCAGGTCGTATTTCAAAGCAGTTTATAGATGACTTGTTAGCACGTGCCGATATTGTTGAGTTAATTCAAAGTAGAATGTCATTAAAAAAGGCTGGTAAAAATTATCAGGCTTGTTGTCCTTTTCATAGTGAAAAATCGCCTTCTTTTACGGTTAGTCAAGAAAAACAGTTTTATCATTGTTTTGGTTGTGGTGAGCATGGTAATGCTGTTTCTTTTTTAATGGAGTTTGACAGGCTTGATTTTGTTGATGCTATTGAAGAGCTTGCATCGCACTGTGGTATGGAAGTCGTTCGTGAAGAAAATAACGCGAGCCCTGCAGAGAAAAAGCGACAACAACAACTTCACCATCAAAAACAGAATGACTATGAATTAATGTCGCAAATCAGTCGTTTTTTTCAACAACAGCTAAAAATATCACCCGATAAAGATAAAGTAATTAGTTACCTTAAAGGCAGAGGATTAAGTGGCGAGGTCGTTAAGCGTTTTGGTATAGGTT
>CAWVWK010000132.1:0-7307 GCA_963933725.1 uncultured Colwellia sp. | reverse complement strand
GGCCAGAATTAAAGGAAAATTAATAAGCTTTAATTATAAATGCGTGGTAATGCATGATAAGAAAAGCATTAAAAGGGAATTTAGCTTATTAATATCCAAAGTGTTTTCTTAATAAGTAATAGCTTTCTTAGGGGGTATCGCTTTAAAAAGGCGCAAATTTGTCGATTTTTAAGCAGTCGAAATAAAAAATAGATTTAATAGTTGACTGAAAATAAAATCGATGTAGAATGCGTTTTCGTTGACAGGGAGTCAGCAGTAAACAAAGTGAAGCGGCTGTAGCTCAGCTGGTAGAGCATCACGTTGCCAACGTGAATGTCACGAGTTCGAGTCTCGTTAGCCGCTCCAATTTTTTTATTTTTATAAATCTTTAGTTGTTATAAGTGTTTTGTTATACACTTAATAGTTATCTTAACTTGAGAATTATAAGTTAAAGGAATACACCTCAACTCGGTGTTGATAAAATGGCGGGTTGGCAGAGTGGCTATGCAGCGGATTGCAAATCCGTGGACCTCGGTTCGACTCCGGGACCCGCCTCCATTTTGCCCGGGTGGTGGAATTGGTAGACACAAGGGATTTAAAATCCCTCGCTCATAGAGCGTGACGGTTCAAGTCCGTCTCCGGGTACCATTTCATCAACATGAAGTTGAAATAAATACTTGTCAAATTAGAACGCATAAGATAGAATGCGCGCAATCTAGATAAGGGTTTGTTTAGGTGTAGCAGCACAGAGTGTTGCAGGTGTTTTTAATGCCAATAGCTCTAATGAAGCGGCTGTAGCTCAGCTGGTAGAGCATCACGTTGCCAACGTGAATGTCACGAGTTCGAGTCTCGTTAGCCGCTCCAATTTATCTACTTCGGTAGATGGGGATTTATCCCAAATGTAAGCTCTATACGAAGCGGCTGTAGCTCAGCTGGTAGAGCATCACGTTGCCAACGTGAATGTCACGAGTTCGAGTCTCGTTAGCCGCTCCATATTTAGATTGACTTTACTTATACTGGTTAAACCAGTTTGTTATTTTAAATTATAGAATCTTATTTTAGAAGTAAGTAGGTTATCAATACCCTACTATAAAAAAAACTCCCCTTAGTTAATGCGTAAGTATTTAACAACTATGCCCGGGTGGTGGAATTGGTAGACACAAGGGATTTAAAATCCCTCGCTCATAGAGCGTGACGGTTCAAGTCCGTCTCCGGGTACCACTTTATATCTTATTAATATTCATAAAATTAATTCTATAATTTATTTTATGCGTCACTTCTGAATTTTTATTTCAGTTTCAAAATTAAACATAATCATTGAATCACTCCGATTGGATCATCGAATTACACTGATGACACGAATTAAGACACTGGTAGGGAAGAAACAGAGACTAGACATTTTTTCCCGTCGATGGCGCAGATTCGACCAAGTGATTAATGACTGATTAAGTGACAGTGATAGTTCGGTTTTAAGATCTTATTGTAAGGTTTACTTTGGCTTTAGTGTCTAATTCGGGGCTTTGTCTAATCTGTGGGCAAAACGGGTTTGTGTCTTGGCCTGCTAAAAACCCAAATTATGGCGGCTAAAGCACGCTCCGATAAAATAGAAAAACAGTCTACCTTTTTACTTTCACCTTCCACTTTCCAGCTTTCTTCTCACTAAAATCATTCTTTTTTGTGTTATTTACTAAAAATAACTTGCTTGCTGGTTAGACCAGTGTTTTAATCAACGTATTGAAATTATGACTATGCTTAATTTGCTGTCATTAAATTATGCTTAAAACAACAGGAGCTAATACATGCTTACCTATAAAGCACCAATTGCTGATATTAAATTTTTACTCGAAGATGTGTTCGGTTATTACAAACATTTTGCAAAATACCCTGAATTTGAAGATGCAACACCAGATTTAGTCGATGCTATTTTCCAAGAGTGTGCTAAGTTTTGTGAAAATGAATTACTTCCTTTGTACCAAAGTGGTGACAAAGAAGGCTGCCATTTTGACAATGGGAAAGTAACCACACCTAAAGGTTTCAAAGAAGCTTATAACAAATATGTTGAAGGCGGTTGGCAGTCATTGTCACATCCTGTTGAGCACGGCGGTCAAGGTCTTCCGCCATCGCTTGGTATGGTTAAATCAGAAATGATGGGCACAGCAAACTGGTCTTGGGCAATGTACCCTGGCTTAAGCCATGGTGCTATGAACACTGTTCAAAGTCACGGCAGTGAAGCTCAAAAAGAACTATACTTAACACGTCTTACTGAAGGTACATGGACAGGCACTATGTGTTTAACAGAACCTCAATGTGGAACTGATTTAGGTCAAGTAAAGACTAAAGCAGAGCCAAATGCTGACGGTACTTATAACATTACAGGTACAAAGATTTTTATTTCAGCGGGTGAACATGATCTTACCGATAATATTGTACACATTGTACTAGCAAGACTACCGGATGCACCAGCTGGTACACGTGGTATATCATTGTTTATTGTACCTAAAATCGAAACAGACGAGCACGGTAACCTTGGTGAAAGTAATAATGTAACTTGTGGCTCTATAGAAGATAAAATGGGTATCAAGGCTTCTTCAACAGCTGTATTAAACTTTGATAATGCCAAAGGTGAACTTATCGGCCCAGAAAATAAAGGGCTAGAGTGTATGTTTACCTTTATGAATACCGCACGCGTTGGTACAGCACTTCAAGGTATTTGTGCATCTGAATTAGCTTTTCAAAATTCGTTAATGTATGCAAAAGAGCGTTTATCTATGCGTGCATTAACAGGCAAAAAGTTCCCTGGGCAAGTTGCAGATCCAATTATTGTGCATCCAGACGTTAGAAAAATGCTAATGACACAAAAAGTAATTTCTGAAGGTGGTAGAGCAATGATCTATTACACAGCAAAAATTGTTGATGAAATTGAAATGGCCAAAACAGAAGAAGAAAGAAAATCGGCAGATGATAGATTAGGTTTTATTACACCGATTTTGAAAGCTTTCTTAACTGAGTTAGGCTCAGAAAGTGCGAATCATGGTTTACAAGTTTTTGGTGGTCATGGTTATATTAAAGAGTGGGGCATGGAGCAGATTGTTCGTGATAACCGTATCTCTACACTTTATGAAGGTACTACAGGTATTCAAGCGCTTGATTTATTAGGTCGAAAAATATTACTTAGCCGAGGTAAGTCATTAAAAGACTTCACCAAAGAAATACTTGTATATTGTAAAGATAAAAGCATGATTTCATCTAATCCGCACAAACGTCAGATGAATAAGTTTATCTGGCCATTAAGTAAAGCGGTTGCTAACTGGCAGCAATATTCGCTACGTTTAGCGATTAAAGCGAAAAACGACCGAGATATTGTAGGTTCAGCTTCGGTAGACTATTTAATGTATTCAGGCTATATCATTATGGCATATTTTTGGGCGCAAATGGCTCAATCGGCTTACGAAAAACTTGCAACGGATGTTGAAAATAGAGACTTTTATCGTGCAAAAATTAAAACAGCAGAGTTTTACTTTGAACGGATGTTACCAAGAACAAAGTCTTTAGCTAAAACGATGATGGCAGATCCGAAAACATTGATGCAACTTGACCAAGATTTACTTTCTTTTAGCTAAGGATAATAGCGAGGTCTTACGTTAATAGCCTCTTGTGATAAACCCCAAATACTAAAAACGCACAAATAAGCGATTATTTGTGCGTTTTTTGCTTTTAATCATTAGTCATAGTATTGGCTAATGTTTAATTTTCATGATGATGGCAAGGATCTTCTTAACATTCTGATTTATAAAGTCTTGGTCTATTTTCTCTTTAAATTGAGCGCAGACTGAATACTGAATATTGGAGATCATAGAATGTAAAAGGTAAGTATTAACTCCGGTATTTTTTTTATCAAAATAAAAGCAAAGATTTTTATAGGGTAACAATAAAGAAAGTTCATATTCTTTTGTCACCTTATCTAACTTTTGACAGAACTGCCTTTCAGTAAACATTAAGCGCTCTACTTTTGATGCTTCAGATAGCTTCGAAGCGCTATGCGCTATATAATCAACAAATAAATCGACAAGTTGTAAATATAATATCTCTTTTACGACAGACTTTCGAAGATCAGCTTTTTTGAATGCGCTTAACAAGATAAATATTTTTTCAAACATGACTTCTCTATCCATTAGCAATTTATTAGCATTAAGCATAAAGGCATGATGAACCAGCTCTTGAATGTCTCTAAAGTAATACGTTGTTAATGAAAGTTGTAATTCAGCTCGATGGGCTATCGCACGGTGAGTCGTTCCTTTGATGCCACTTTGGGACAGCTCCAATATTGCAGACTCAAGGATTTTCTCTCTTGTGAGTACTCCTTTTGATCGTCTTACTAAAGGTTTATTGCTTTTGTGTCTGCTTTTCCAATCAACATTATTAATTACATCTTTTGTAGCTAATACCTCTTTATCTTTTACCTTCATATTTCCATAACTCCCTGTCATTTAGTTTTTAAAAGTACTTAAGCAATCCTTATAAAACAGTAGCATATAAGAAGAAAAAAATAATATAAACAATTAGTATTATATATAACCAAAAAACATTAGTAGAGCTATGAACTAGCACAAAGCTCTTTACTGTCAAAATCATCTACAGCAATTATAGCTTGACGGCCGGCTTCTGTTTGGCTTAGCAGTTTTGCTTCACTATCAGTTAACACTCCAAGTTCGATGCCTTTCAGAGCCACTTTGTCAAGATGATAAAAAGGGAGTTTTTCACCAAGTGCGGTGCAAACTTTTTGATGCAAAGGTTCGCAAGTAATAATGTCCTCTAGCGTTTGCTCAAGTAAACCAAATACGTTGCCTTCTTCTCTGGTTAAGTATTGTCCGAAGCCTAACCTATTTCTTGTATCTGAAGGGGTTTGAAGAATCCTAGCCACTTGGTGATCTCTATCATCACTTGGTTTTTTAAGGCAGCGACCGAAAGGGAAAATAATTAACTTGAGAGGGATCGAAATCGCTTTACTCGGCAAATTATTGAGTACATCATCTATCGCGCATTGAATTTTATAAAGAGCATCCTCAACAGCCCATTGCATTAGGGGAGTATCTCCTACCTGCCTGCCTTCATCGTTATATCGCTTTAAAGTCGCACTAGCTAAATAAAGATGACTTAAAATATCGCCTAAACGTGCGGAAACTCTTTCTTTCCTTTTTAAATCGGCACCAAAAAAAAGCATTGAGATATCTGATAGCATAGCTAAGTTTGAGCTAAACTGAGTTAGGTGTTGATAATAGCGCTTGGTCGAATCATTAAAAGGGCTTTTTAGAAAATAGCTTCGCGTCAAAGAACACCCAAAGCTTCTGATAATATTACTAATACTAAAGCCGATATGGCCAAAAAAAGCATGGTCGAAATTGTCTAAAGCCTTATTCTGTTTATCATCTTCACTGTAGTTTTTAGCAGCATCAAGTTCTGCCAGTACATAAGGGTGACATCGAATGGCGCCTTGACCATAAATAATTAAACTACGTGTGAGTATATTCGCTCCTTCAACCGTTATTGCGATAGGAGCTCCTTGATAACCTCTGCCAAGGTAATTACTCGGCCCCAAACAGACCCCTTTACCGCCATGTATATCCATAGCGTCAGTTATAGAGTCTCTCATTTTTTCAGTTAGATGATATTTTACAATGGCAGAGATAACGGAAGGCTTTTCACCCAGATCAATAGCACCCGATGACATTGTCACAACTGCATCCATCAAATATGCATTACCACCTATACGTGCAAGTGCTTCCTCAATACCCTCCATTTTGCCTATTGGTAGTTTGAATTGTCGACGAATTCTCGCATAAGCACCTGTTGCAAGAGCGGTAGATTTTACACCTCCAGCACTATTTGAGGGGAGGGTGATAGCCCGACCAACAGACAAACATTCGACCAGCATTCGCCACCCTTGTCCTGCCATTTCTTGGCCACCTATAATGTAGTCTATAGGGACAAAGACATCCTTTCCTTGCGTTGGCCCATTTTGAAAAGGTACGTTTAATGGGAAATGTCTTCGGCCAATAGTAATACCTTCAATATCTGTTGGTATCAATGCACATGTAATGCCCAAATCGACAGTTTCTCCAAGTAATTTATCGGGATCCGATAATTTGAAAGCGAGTCCTAAAACTGTTGCAATAGGTGCAAGTGTAATATAACGCTTATCCCAATTTAATTTAATGCCCAGTTGTTGCTCACCATTGAATGTCTGTTTACAAACAACACCTGAATCAGGTATCGCACCAGCGTCAGAACCAGCTTCGGGGCTTGTTAAAGCAAAACAAGGAATTTCATCACCTTTAGCAAGGCGAGGTAAATAGTGGTCTTGCTGTTCTTTCGTGCCATATTCTTGTAATAGCTCACCTGGGCCTAATGAATTAGGAACACCAACGGTACTAGCCAAGACACTACTAACCCCTGTTAACTTTTGCAGTACACGTGATTGCGCATACGCACTAAATTCTAGGCCTCCATATTTTTTCTTAATGATCATGGCAAAAAATAAATTATCTTTTAAAAATTGCCAAACCTCAGGAGATAAATCTGCTAACTGATGCGTTGTTTGCCAATCTGATACCATTTTACAAACTTCTTCAACCGGACCCTCTAAAAAATCTACTTCTTGTGCACTAAGTTCAGGAGCAGGGAAATTGTGCATTTTATTCCAATCAGGGTCGCCTCTAAAAAGTTCACTCTCAAACCAAACAGTACCAGCATCTATTGCCTCTTGTTCTGTAGAGGACATTTCAGGCATTATTTTTTTGAATAGCACTAGAATAGGTAAGCTTATAAATTGTTGTCGTATAATATTTAAATTGAGTGGGATAAAAATGAGTAAAAATAAAATCCAAGAAACGATACCAATGACATCAAAAACACTACCTAAAGCCATTAAGCAAAAGAGTGATGCCGTATAAGTAAGTAATGAAGCTCGATGAAAACTCATAAACGAGCTAAGACCAATAAAACCTATAAACCAATAAAAGATATCCATAATACGTCCTTAACAGAAAAGCAATATTAATAACAATTAACATTATTAATAACATTAATAATGGTTTAGAAATAAGGTTTTGTCGAAGTTTTATAGAATAATATTTTGAATAAAACTAAATGATTAAGTACAAATTATAAAGCCCATAATCTTACATATTAAAAAAGATTGCCTTTATCGAATACTTTATATTCAAACAAACATTAAATACTAAATAACGCTTGCACTCGTTATAAAACTCTATAGAATGCGCATCCAGTTCCAAGGGGTTCAGGTAAAAACCTAACCAAGTGGAGTGTTT
>CAWVWK010000131.1:0-7365 GCA_963933725.1 uncultured Colwellia sp. | reverse complement strand
AAGAAAAGGAGTAGATATTAGCCCATTTTGCCCGCAGATGACACAGATAAGTGACTAGACATTTGTAGGTAAGGTCAAGTGCAAAGAAAGTAATAACAGGTGAAGAAAAGCTAGAAAACTTCATGCCTTCTAGCTAAGTCTGTGTATTCTCAGTTACCGTGCTTTTTATTATTTAAATATTATTCGTTACATCAACAGACAGTTTCAAACGCTGTCCTGGTTGCAAGTAGTTTTTACGACTTAAGCTATTCCAGCGCTCAATGTCTTTAATAGAAATATTAAACTTATTGGCAATGCGCGCTAATGAATCACCAGAGCGGACTTTATAAGTAATATTGCGCATAACTGCATTTTCAACTGCGATATGTTTGTTGGTTGAGCTAACTTTAGCTGTTTTAGTTAAAGAGGTTTGCCAAATAACCAGTTGTTGGCCGATTTTTAAAGTATCTCTTGGTGCAAAACCATTCCATTTAGCAATGCTACTGCCACTAACTTTATACTTTCTACCAATATCCCAAAGATTATCACCAGAAACGACTTTGTGAACAACTTTAGTTCCTTTTTGTTGTTTACTTTGTTTTTTAGCAATACGTTGATCTTGAGAAAGAATATAGCTGTCTAACGATTTAGCCGCTACCGGGATGAGCAGATATTTACCAGCACGGATTTGATTACCATTGATATTATTAACTTGTTTGATTAGATCAATACTAGTGTGAAATTTATTTGAAATTGCACCTAAGTTATCACCATTTTGAATTTTGTATCGTTGCCAAGCTAATCGGTCGTTTGTACTTAACTTTGCTAAGCCTTCTTTAAATTTTTCTGTTTTATTTAAAGGTAATAATAAACGATGAGGGCCATCGGGATCAGTAGACCAACGATTAAAGCCAGGGTTTAAATGCTGAAGTTCAGCTAACGAAATCCCTGCAAGTTGTGATGCTTTAGCTAAATCTATTTGTGAATGAACATCAACTAAACCAATAACTGGCTTATCTTCTATGTTATATAGGTCTATATTAAAGTCTTCAGGACGTTTTAGTATATCGGCTAAGGCAAGTAATTTAGGGACGTAAGCTTCCGTTTCTCTTGGTAAATCAAGCGACCAAAAATCGGTAGGTTTATTCAGCTTTTTGTTCTTTCTAACCGCATTTCTTACGCGGCCTTCACCGGAGTTATAGGCGGCTAAAGCTAGCATCCAATCACCGTCGAAAAAGCGATGTAAATACTTCATGTACTTAATAGCACCTTCAGTTGAAGCGACCACATCTCTGCGCCCGTCATACCACCAGTTTTGCTTCATTTTGAAGCGCTTACCGGTTCCCGGTACAAATTGCCATAAGCCAGAGGCTCTACCATGTGAGTAGGCAAATGGGTCAAAGGCACTTTCTACAATGGGAAGTAGGGCTAATTCAACCGGCATGTTATTTTTTTCAAGCTCATCAACAATGTAATATAAAAAAGGCTCGGCTCTTTTCGCCACACGCGTTAAGTAACTAGGATGTTTTACATACCAGTTTCTTTGCGATACAACACGCTTATGCTGAGGAATGTCGAAAGATAAATCCTGTTGCATTCTATGCCAGATATCATTTTGCTTAGCGACTTTTTCATCTGTTAATGAAAACTCTACATCAGCGACAGGGTGGCTAACATCAATCGCTTCGTCAGCTAATAATGCTTGATTAATTTCATAACTCTGTGCAATTTCGTTTGCGCTAAGGTTTTCGGTTTCGTTATTGTTTGATTGAGTAGGCGCTGTAGTTTGACAGGCACTTAAGGTGAATAAAACAGGAAAAATAAGATACTTCATGAAATTCCAATAAAAATTTATAGCAGTGAATAAGTATTAGCTTTGAGAATAATTAATTGCTGCGCATTTAGTTATACTAGAGTTAAAAATGCAGAGCTTCTTTTCAGGAAAGCACATTAGCATATTTATAAGTGAGTTAAAACTGGTCTTTCCATCGTCTAATGGTAGCAAAGGTTTCAACAACGCTTTGATGTTGTTTATTATCAAACGAATCAGCGGCAATTTTCACTTCCGTTATATGACACCTTAAAAAGGGGTTTATCGCTTTTTCTCGTTTAATAGATGTAGGAATAGTGGCTTTGTTAGCCTTTCTTAGTTGCTGCACTTCATCGACATACTGTTTAAGTTCAGCATTCTCTTTTTCTATTGCTAAAGCAAAATTTAAATTAGCTTGTGTGTATTCATGAGCACAGTAAACAAGTGTGTTGTCGGGTAAAGTACTTAATTTATTTAAAGCGGTATACATTTGCTCATAAGTACCTTCAAATACTCTTCCACACCCCCCTGAAAATAAAGTGTCACCACAAAACAAAGCATGGTTATTAAAATAGCAAATGTGGCCAAGTGTATGGCCTGGAAGATCTAATACCTTAAAACTAACTTCTACTGCGGGTAAATTGACAATGTCATTTTCTCCAAGCTTGATATCACAAAAGGGGATCTTTTCATGTTTAGGGCCATAAACTGTAACTTGCCAATGGGCTTTATTTGCATAGGCTAATAATTCTTCAATTCCTCCAACATGATCAGCATGATGGTGAGTAATAAGAATATCAGTTAATTGCAGCTCATGTTTTTCAATATAGGCGATACAAACCTTTGCATCCCCGGGATCTACCAACGCTAATTTTTTTTGCTTTGTATCAAACGCGTTGTTTTTAGGAGTAATTGCCCAAATGTAATTATCATTGAATGCTGGAATGGCTTGGATGTTCACTGTACTATTTTGTTGCATAATATTGTCGTTACTCCTGTTTTTTATCGTTTATTTTTATTCTTAACGCATATTAACGATGAGTTTTGCTTTTGCCCTATTATAATCATAAGTATATACTCGTATGTAAAACTTTCGCTTTAGCAGTTTTTTCTAAACCAGTTCACTTTTTACTTTACAGCTTATCTCAGCATTTAATTGTATATATGTTTTAAATAGTGAACTCGTTATGACTAAAACTCCATTTTATATCTTTGAATAGTTGATTTATTTATGAAACCAGCGTTGGCTTATCGACAGTTTCAAGCGCCTAAATCATGGCAAGAACTCCCCAATGGTCAAACCATTATATCGGCTATAAATGGGGAGTTACAACCTTGGTGGCAAAAATTTTTTGGTTATCATTTACTTAAAGTAGGTGCTTTAAGTGCTGAAATA
This sequence comes from uncultured Colwellia sp., assembly GCA_963933725.1. GTDB lineage: Bacteria > Pseudomonadota > Gammaproteobacteria > Enterobacterales > Alteromonadaceae > Colwellia. Next base: position 4,180 of record CAWVWK010000131.1, on the reverse strand, counting down.
GAAACACCTAACAGCACAATAATGCATAAGTTTTCCACCAGTTCACTTGAAGGCAATGGCTCTGTTATAGCTGACATAAATGACCTACCTTTTCTTCAACATAGCATAGATGTATGTGTGTTAAGCCATGCCTTAGAATTTGCTTTAGATCCTTACCACGTAATACGAGAAGCAAACCGTGTACTTATCCCTGACGGACACTTGATTATTACAGGCTTTAACCCTTTTAGTTTGGTTGGTATAAATCAATTAATTCCCTATAGGAAAAATAAAAGCCCTTGGAGAGAGCATTTTTTCTCGCCAATGCGCATTAAAGACTGGCTGCACCTAATGGGTTATGAAGTGTTGTCAGATAAACGTTGTTTGTTTAGTAATTTACACGGCACATTGCATAATGGTCCCATTGCGAGCTCAATGCATACATTCTTTGAAAAATATCTTAATACTTTTGGCTCTGTGTATGTCATTATTGCGAAAAAGCGCACTTTGCCTTTATCACCTATAAAACCAAAGTGGCAAATGCGAGCTAAGTTCAGACCTATAAACGTACCTAGTATGAAGGTACAAGAAAAAGCGAAACATAACGCTAATTAAATCGAGATAAAGATCAAAAGGAAAGCGAAAAACATGCATCGTAATGATTTTGAAAACTACTTAAATACATTGCTTAAACCAAATCAAATTAAAGACTTCGCGCCAAATGGTTTACAAGTTCAAGGCAGTGATAGCATTACAAAAGTGATAACCGGTGTAACTGCAACTCAAGCCCTTATTGATGAGGCTATTAAGCAAAAAGCAGATACCATTTTAGTGCACCATGGTTATTTTTGGAAAAATGAATCTTACGTTATAAGAGGTATGAAACATAAACGTATAAAGGCATTGCTTGATAATAATATTAATTTATTTGCGTACCATTTACCCCTAGATATTCATCCTACATTAGGTAATAACGCACAACTTGCTAACTTATTTGGAATAAATATTACAGATGGGCTAGAAAAAGGAAACCCTTTTAGCATTGCAATGCAGGGGGAGTTTGATAGACCATTTTCGGGTGATGAATTAGCGCAAAATATTTCAGAAAAACTCTCGAGACAATGTTTACATATTGCTCCTCCTTCCAATAAGAAAATTAAAACGATTGCTTGGTGTTCAGGTGGCGGACAAAATTATGTTGAGTTAGCCGCAGAGCAGGGCATTGATGCATTTATTTCTGGAGAGATTTCAGAGCAATCTACCCATGTTGCAACCGAAATGGATATTCATTTTTTTGCTTGTGGTCATCATGCAACAGAGCGCTACGGTGCAAAAGCCCTTGGTGAGTATATACAAGAAGAACTAAGCCTCGATGTAACCTTTATTGATATTGATAACCCGGTTTGATCTCATACGAATTAAACTCTAGATCGTTTTGCCCCTGATAAACAGGAGAATATACGTCCTGCATCATCAAATATCATAGGCCCTTCTAACGTACAGATAAGTTCGGATGATACATAGACACTAGGTCTTTTGGGGTAAGAGCAAATGAAAAATAAAAATCTAATCATTTGTTCTCTCACTTTAAAGTTGTCTGCTCTCATTGTGGCTTTGTCTCATCTGCTATCAAAACGGGCTTGCCATTTGAACTTTGCTCTCACACGAAACTTCCCGAGCCTAAAAACTTTCATTTAGACGTCTAAAAGTCTATTGCTTTTGTCAGTTAACTCATGTTTAATAGCTTTGTATGCTTAGAGGGTTGTCAAGTTAATCGCTTTTTAGTTTTTAGTTTTTAATATCAATATTAACCTTAAGCAAGATCAGAAGAGGAGCAATAACTAGTTAAATAACATTGAGAGGCACACTCTAATGAATGTTATCCAAGGAGATTATTGCCGAGAGCTTATGTAATAAAGGCCTGTTAAATAATAGCCTCTATTATCATTATTGTGCGTAATAAAGCTCGGTCACTAAGGCTGAATCCTTAGGGCTGTCACCCGTAATTTAGTGCCAAAACTTTTTGTGATAAAAAGAACGCTCGAAGCTATTGGCATTAACATAAGTAAGGTGGAGAGCTTCTGGCTGAAAAAGATGAACCTGCATTGCAACCTGTTTGTAATTGTTTATGATGATCAGCCTTGCTCTTCCTGTTAAGTTTTAGGAAGAATGTAAATGTATACCGAAGAAAATTCGTTAAACCCAAAAAGTAAAGCCTATCAAGCTAGCTCAAATTTAGTTATCGCTAAGTTTGGTGGTACCAGCGTTGCAAATTTCGAATCGATGCAACGATGTGCTCAAATCATCAAAAAATCTCCTCAAAACCGTGTTGTCGTTGTATCGGCAAGTGCAGGTGTTACCAACTATTTAGTTAGGTTAGGTCAAAAAGAAGTGCCTTTAGAAGAGCAACAGTCAATTGTTAAAAATATTCAAGCGATACAACGCAATATCATCAAGCATTTTTCTAAAGAGGTAGAAAATGCACTTAACCTAGAAATTGATAGCCTTCTAGAAGAGCTTGCTAGTTGTGCCTTAGAGCAATCTAAACAATTTACAGGTAGATTGAGCGATCACATTTTATCGTTTGGTGAACAAATGAGTTCACGTATTTTTGCACAAGTACTTGTACAAGAAGGTCTAAATGGTGCTTATTTTGATGTTCGCCAAGTCATGAAAACAAATAGTTTATATGGCAAGGCGGTTGTTGACCTTCAGCAATTAAAACAACAATGTGAAACTTCATTACAACCTTTGTTACTGAACCAAGTAACCGTTACACAAGGCTTTATAGGTCAAGATAGTTTGGGTGAAACCACCACGTTAGGTAGAGGAGGTTCTGATTATAGTGCAGCCTTGTTAGCAGAAGCATTAAACGCCAATAAACTTGCGATATGGACAGATGTTGTAGGGATTTTTACAACCGATCCTCGTATTACCGACAAGGCACGCGCTATAAAGGAGATCAGTTTTGGTGAAGCGGCAGAGATGGCTACTTTTGGTGCTAAAATTCTTCATCCAGCAACACTCATTCCAGCCATGCGACAAAATATCCCTGTTTTTGTTGGCTCAAGTAAAGAGCCTGAAAAAGGCGGAACAAAAATTAAGAAAAAAGTTGAATCAAATCCAACCTATCGCGCTATTGCGCTAAGAAGAGAGCAAACATTAGTAACAGTAAAAAGCCCTGCAATGCTTCATGCTAGCGGCTTTTTGGCGAAAGTTTTTACTATTTTAGCGAAACACGAATTGAGTGTAGACTTAATTACCACCAGTGAAATTAGTGTTGCGTTAACTTTCGATAATCCATGTGGGTCAACACAATCACTTATTACTTCAAGTGTGGTTGATGAACTTGAACAGTTGTGTGAAGTGACAGTAGAGCATGATTTATCTTTAGTGGCGGTTATTGGTAATGGTTTAAAAGAAGCTAAAGGCATTGGCCAAAATATTTTTCAAACCATTAATGACGTTAACGTACGTTTAATTTGCCATGGTGCGAGTACAAACAATCTTTGCTTTTTGATAAATGAGCAAGAAGCGAATAAAGTGGTTGAAAGGCTTCATGATAGCTTGTTTGACTTAAACGCTTAAAGTAAAGTGCGTTAAAAGAAGTAAGTTAATCAGTATATCCAATGGTTTTCAATTAATAAGGTAGAAACATGAAAGTAGCATTTATTGGCTTAGGCGTAATGGGGTACCCCATGGCAGGCCATCTTAAAAAAGCGGGCTTCGATGTATGTGTTTATAATCGTACCATCGAAAAAGCACAAGCATGGCAAGCAGAGTTTGCTGGAGAAATGGCGTTAACCCCTAAAGAAGCAGCAGAAAATTGCGAGATGGTATTTTCTTGTGTTGGCAACGACAATGATGTGCGTGAAGTGATTTTAGGTGAACAGGGCGTTTTGGCAGGGCTTTGTAAAGGGGCTTTATTGGTGGATCATACAACAGCATCGGCTGACATCGCTCGTGAAATTGCTGACGTTGCTCAAAAAAATCAACAACATTTTTTAGATGCACCGGTATCGGGTGGTCAAGCGGGTGCCGAAAACGGTGTCCTAACGGTTATGGTAGGAGGAGATACTGCCAGCTTTGAAAAAGCAAAACCAGTTATGAATGCCTATGCACGCTTTAGTCAACTTATGGGGGGAGTAGGTGCAGGACAATTGGCTAAAATGGTTAATCAAATTTGTATTGCTGGTGTTGT
>CAWVWK010000130.1:0-7368 GCA_963933725.1 uncultured Colwellia sp. | reverse complement strand
TATTTATAGGTTAAGCGACTTCCCGGTTGTACCAATTGGGTTCTATCTAAATCAGCTTGGTTTAAAATAATATGCGGGCCTGCAATAAAAGCACGGTAAGAACGATCTGGTATGTCAGTTAGGACACCTGCTACCTTTAATTTAGCCAAACCCACTTCAATATTATCGCCAATACTTACATTTAATCGTGTTAAGACACTTGGCTCTACCCAAGTTTCCCCTGCATTTGGTGCGTTGACCGTAATCGAGGTGCTTTGATTTAGTTCAGTTTTTACTTTTAGTTCACCTTTAAGTGGATAAAGGCTTGATACAGCGCTTAGTTCTGAGAGTAACATTTCCTCTCCAGCAAATACCATCGATTCTGTTTCGACTTTACTGGCTTGAATAAGTGTTAAATCATCAGCTTTTTTAATAAATTCAGTATCTATAGCCCTACTGGTCCGAAGTACTCTATCAGCACCAATATAACTACTACTGCTATCGACAAGTGCTTGTTTAATTTGATTTGAGAAGCCCGATAAAGAAAATACTGTGGCTACAGCTAAAACAATAGCCAAGAAAATGATGGTTAAGTCACCTCGTCTAAATTCGTGGTCAAGTAATCGCAGAGATTGTTTAACCCAAATGTTATTCTTTTTACTTAGCTTGTCAAAAGAGCTAGGCACGTTGGTTAAATTGTTATGATCGTTCTTCATTAAACACCCGCACCATTACTATATTCTTTTTCTAGGCTGTCTTCTTTCGAATTGGCTTGCTTGATTTCATCAGAGCTGACTTGCTCAACTAAACTTCCCGCATCCATTTCTAATCTTCTTTCACAACGTTTAGCTAATTTTTGATCATGTGTAACAAGTACTAAGGTTGTTCCATGTTGCTCATTTAAATCAAATAAAAGGTTTTCAATGTGTAAGCCCGTTTTACTGTCTAAGTTACCCGTAGGCTCGTCAGCAAATAAAATATCGGGGTTAGAGATAAACGCACGGGCAATAGCAACACGTTGTTGCTCACCACCAGAGAGTTGACTTGGGTAATGATGTCCACGGTTAGATAGCCCAACCTGCTCGAGTAAACTTTCTGCTTTAGCTTTTGCATCAGGCAGGTTAGCAAGCTCAGCCGGTAACATAACATTTTCTAATGCGGTTAAACTGCTAACAAGTAGAAATTGTTGAAAAATAAAGCCAACATGATTAGCTCTTACTTCACTTCTTTGTTCTTCATTATACTGGTGCAATGCATGGGTTTTAAGGTAGACTTCACCAGAGGTTGGAACATCTAATCCGGCAAGCAATGATAAAAGTGTTGTTTTTCCAGAACCTGAAGAGCCAATAATAGCGAGCGTTTCACCTGACTTAACCTCTAAACTTAAGGGTTGTAATAACGATAACGTTTTAGCTTCAACCTGAACTGATTTTGTTAATTTTGATACTGTTAAAATATTTTCGGAGTTTACCTTCATGAAACAACACTCTTTTAGTTATATAGTTAAAACCTACTTACGAAAAAAACTTCAATTAGGTTTATTTTTTAGCCTATTATTTTCAATTAATAGTGCTTTTGCAACTGACACTATTTTATTCTTGGGTGATAGTATCAGTGCTGGCTATGGGATGGAACAGCATGAGGGTTGGGTATCATTATTAAACAGTCAATTAAAAGATAAAAATGCACCTTATAAAATACTTAATGCAAGTATTAGTGGAGAAACCACAAGCGGCGGTTTATCAAGACTTCCCGCTTTATTAGAGCAAAATAAAGTCAATTATTTGTTCATAGAACTCGGTGGAAATGATGGTTTAAGAGGTTATAACCCTAAAAAAATAAAAAATAATTTGTTAAAAATGATTGAATTAGCTAAGCAAAAAGAGCTTATCGTTTTTCTTATGCATATTAACATTACACCAAATTACGGACCTCGTTATAACCAAATTTTTGAACAAGTATTCACGGATGTTGCAAAACAAGAAAATATAACGTTAGTTCCATTTTTTATGAACGAAATTGCTTTAAAGAAAGATTTAATGCAAGACGACGGCATACACCCTAATAAATCTGCACAACCTTTTATCGCTGATATTGTAGAAAAACAGTTAACACAACTTATCCCTTAAACTATTTTTTAACCGTTATCAGAACAACAAACACAAGCTGTTTTTCTAAATTTGAGCGCAGTGAAAGATTTGAACAAAATCTTTTTGTTCAGCCCTGTAAAGTACCTGTAATGATTATAGGTATGGGAAGGGGTGGTATTACCATCAAATGTCTAGTATCTGCTCTTAAGTCCTTCTCCAAAGAGCTAGTATTTCATCCGCACTTATCCTTTTCATCTAAGGACAAAACGGGCTAGTGTCTAATCTCAGTCTATATTCACAAAAAATAAATGAAAAAAAACCTAAAAAAATTAGCAAAGTTGAAATACTGAACTACACTTGGTCTATATAAGTTGTTAGGAGGTTGAATTTATTTAACGTAAATAGCAATAACTTAACGATTTAATTTAGATAAGTGCTCGCAACATGGCCTTTAATTTGAGTAGTTAGCTCACTTAAAGCGATCTAAATGAGTCACCTAAAGGTGTAGGAAAATGGCTTGAAATAGTCACCTAATTTTAAGTTGGAAAAGCTTTATATCCAACTTATGTACAGTTATATTAGCGTAGGCTCTTACCCCTTTGAGCCATCCCTTAGCCCGAGCATTTATTGTTCGGGTTTTTTTTATCTTTTTATATCTGTCGTTGGATTAACCTTTGTTGATAATTATTCACGGTTAATTTATTCCAGACTAAGCCTTCGCAGGGAGCGTCGAAAGTAAGCGAGCATGTACTGTAACTTCTTCACGATCATAGTAAAGGTGTTTAGCATAAAGTTCATATTTGGCGTTATGTTTAGCAAACTCATCTCTGATCATTTGTAAGTCTTCAACAACCCGTTGATACCTACCTTTCATCGGAAGTTTTAAGTTAAACATAGCTTCTTTACAGTAACCATTTAAAATCCACTCGCTCATCAACTTGGCAACACGTTGTGGCTTCTCTATCATGTCACACACTAGCCAATGCACATTATGTTTTGATGGTATGAACTTAAAGCCATCCATCATTTTATGTTTAACTTGCCCTGTTTCCATTAATGACTCAGCCATAGGGCCATTATCAATTGCAGTAACCATCATGCCGCGTCTAACGAGTTGATATGTCCAGCCTCCTGGAGCTGAGCCTAAGTCCACTGCATTCAATCCTGAACAAAGCCTTGTTTCCCATTCATTACGAGGGATGAAATATAAAAATGCCTCATCTAACTTCAGCGTAGAGCGACTAGGAGCTAGGCTTGGAAACTTAAGTCGAGGAATGCCCATCACATGTTCAGAGGTATTTTTTGCATAAGAAAAGCCAAGAATAACCTCTTGACCACTGAAGAAAAGCGCATGAAGCACAGAGCCACTTTTCTCTTGATTTCCTGCTTCTTTCTTATTTTGCTTTGTTAATACCTCTGCCTTTCGTAAACCTTGGCGTAATGGCACGGATAACTTTCTACAAAACTTACTTAACGACTTGCCATCGTTAGTATCAGGTGTCTCCATACGTAACTCTTCATATTGCCACTCGTCACCTAATGCTGCAACGATTGCTTCTACCCTATTGTATTCAGGTAGTTCGATAACATCAGTAAGCGTTACAAACCACTGCCTAGAAAATATCAGTCGCTTTAGTGGCAATTTACTCATTAAGATTTCGCCATGACTGCTGTCATGTAAATGAAAAAAAACCACCCCTTCATTCTTTTTAATGGTTAAGTAGCCATAAATTTCGTTCCAAGAGGCTTTCTCTTGAATTTCTGCGCCGCACTCTTTTTCAAAGCCAGGTCGACAATATAAGATAATCGATGTCATTAGATTTTTTTACCTTGAAATACTAACAATAGCCAAGCTAATGCCAGCGAAATACCACCAAACGGTGTGAATTTACCTATTATAGCAATGTTAAATAAGGTTTTAAGATATATTCCACCGCTGAACAGCAAAATGCCTACAAAAAATGCTAAAGCGGAAATGGTTAAAATCATACTCGGCTCTAGTTTATCAATTTTTTTAAGTTTCAAAGCCCAAACAAGGGTGATATAAAGCGCTATGGTATGAATGAATTGATATTGTAATGCTGTTGAAAGAGAAGTTTGCTCATGAAGCGATAACAACTGACCACCATGCGCTAACCACGCACCAAAAAGAACTGAAAAACAGCCGCTAACCCCAACAAAAATAATTAGCAATGAATGTGTTGTAAGCCTGTTTTTGTTCATGGGATATTATTCCTGAGTTAACAGATTAGTTTTTTTGTTCATAAATGACTATAAGCAATGGCTTTTGAACTATGAGCTATGCTCACTCACAAATTCTAAAAGTATTTTTGATGCCTTTAATAAATGATCTTCGAGTTTAAAACCAGATTTCACACGAGGTTTTAAATCATGATCGCCATCTTCAAAGAACACACATTGGCATTGCTTCGACAATGCATACGTTGCTATTTCCGCTTTTGAACCTAAAGCATCCCTATCGCCCTGTAAAATAAGAACTGGTTTTAACGTTTCTTGTAGCGGCTCAAGTCGAAGTTTGTCTTCTTTTTTAGCAGGATGAAAAGGATAGCCTATACAGAAAACACCGGCAATGTCATTAACCAGTTGCTCATCACCGCTTAATGTTGCTGCAACCCTAGAACCCATTGATTTTCCGCCAATAAACAAAGGTAACCTATTTTTTTTATTGGCTTGTGTTGCAAGGTAGTCCTTGATGACTTGCTGATAACAATCAAGCAATTTAGGCATTCTATCTGGTGGGTAGCGCTTTCCTGTTTCTGCGCGTTTATCCATATAGGGAAAGTTAAAACGCAACACATTAATCTGTTGCGCATTTAATAAATGGGTAAAATTTTCCATATAAACATGTTCCATATTTGCCCCTGCACCGTGAGCAAATATGATTTGAGCAATAGGTTGTTCAACCTCGTTTTTAATTACGGAAATCATTATTCAGTCTATTCAATAGTAAGCTCAGGGAAACCTTTAACTAAATCATCAATAGACTTCATTTGTTGCAAGTATGGCTCTAATTTATCTAACGGTAAAGCACACGGACCATCACATTTCGCTTCGTTTGGATTAGGGTGTGATTCTAAAAATAACCCACCTAAACCTAGTGCCATACCACTTCGACTTAACTGAGCAGCTTGAGCTCTTCTGCCATCAGCACTATCACTTCGGCCACCTGGCTTTTGTAATGCGTGGGTTGCATCAAAAATAACGGGGGCGTAGCTTTTCATTTCATCCATAGCTAACATATCAACGACTAGGTTGTTATAACCATAACAACTGCCTCGTTCACATAAAATAATGTTTTCATTACCTGCTTCTGAGAACTTATTAATGATATGTTTCATTTCGTGCGCAGCTAAGAACTGAGGTTTTTTGACGTTAATCACGGCACCTGTTTTAGCCATTGCAACCACAAGGTCAGTTTGACGAGCTAAAAATGCAGGTAATTGAATAACATCTACAACGTCTGCTACAGGTTGAGCTTGGAAAGGTTCGTGAACATCTGTAATTAGCGGAACATTAAAGGTTGATTTTATTTCTTCAAAAATCTTTAAACCTTCATCGAGGCCTGGTCCACGATAAGAGTTCACTGAAGAGCGGTTTGCTTTATCGAACGAAGCTTTAAATACATAGGGAATACCTAGTTTTGTTGTAACTTCAACATAATGCTCGGCAATTTTCATCGCTAAATCACGCGATTCCAGTACATTCATTCCACCAAATAAAACAAACGGCTTATCGTTTGCAACGGTGATATTATTTATTGATATAGCGTTTATTGTCATGACTTTCCTTTGTATTTTTTAAAGAGTTTTATTACTGTGTATTAAAGTGCCACTTAGTAGTAGCACTTAAAGTAACGTCTCAATTAACTACCTATTATTCGTAATAGTTGCCCACATAGCCATGCCATATAAGTACCTAATGCATAACCTAATACCGCTAAAAGCACGCCAACAGGAGCAAGTGACGGATGGAATGCAGAAGCAATAACTGGAGCTGATGCCGCTCCACCAATATTAGCTTTACTACCGACAGCAAGGTAAAAAATAGGTGCTTTAATCATTTTACCTACGATAAAGAGTAGAGCAATATGAATAAGCATCCAAATAATACCAATAAGAACATACTTGGGTGCTTCGATAATTTGAGAGATATCCATATGTAAGCCTATCGTTGCAACTAGCACATAAAGAAAACTACTACCTACTTTTGAAGCTCCAGCAAATTCTAATCTTCTAACCGGTGTAAAAGATAAGGCTAAGCCAATTGAAGTAACAAGAACAACTAACCAGAACAGTTTACTATGCAAGCTATATACATCAAGTTCAGGGAAGTTTACTTTAAAAAATGGTACTAATAAGTCTGCAGCAAAGTGAGCTAAACCTGCCCCACCAAAACCAACAGCAAGAATTAACATAAAATCTTTTAGCTCTGGTTTTCTAGCATGTTTTGTCTGATAAGATTTTACTTTATTAATGAGGTTATCGATGCCAGAGGTATCTGCGCCATTTTTCTCATCAATACGTTTATGATTAGCGGCTAAATAAAGTAAACCCGCCATCCACAGATTGGCAACGATAATATCAACGGTGACCATTATGGTGAATATTTTTCCGTCTGCTTCATAAATCTCTTTCATCGCGAGCATGTTAGCACCACCCCCAATCCAGCTACCTGCCAATGCAGCCATACCACGCCAAACAGCATCAGGGCCACTCACACCAATAAGTTCAGGCCAAATGGCAGAGACTATAAGTAAAGCAATTGGACCACCTATAACAACACCAACAGTACCCGTTAGGAACATTATTAGCGCTTTATTACCAAGGCCTAAAATAGCCTTAATATCAATACTTAGCGTAAGGAGGATTAAACAAGCTGGTAAAAGATAGTACTTTGCTACTTCATCAACCTGACTCAAATCGGCACTGACAATACCAAAAGTATTAAGTAGTGATGGCAGTAAATAACACATTAGTAGCGCTGGAACGTAGGTGTAAAACTTTTTCCATACAGGATGCTCACTATTAGACGTATAAAAAACAAAACCTAAAACAAGTGATAATATTCCAAATACAACGGCGTCATTTGTAATTAAAGGCGCTGTCGAGATAGCTGTTGTTGACATATATTCCTCTGAAAGTTAAGCCGCTTTATATTCCAACATGACAAGGTTTGAATGTTGGAATAAAACGTTCTTTTTGTTATGGATTGCGCTATTTAATTTATTCACACAACGGGTTCGTGTCTAAAAAGCCATTATATAAGAAGTGAAACAGTG
>CAWVWK010000129.1:0-7402 GCA_963933725.1 uncultured Colwellia sp. | reverse complement strand
GTTACGGTTAATTTAGGCAACAATTATAACTTTAGTATTTCTGGCGTGGAAACCATTTACTTTGGCGGTAATAATATGGTTTACACACCTGGAGTGGGAGCTGCACCGGCTGAAACAGGAACCTTTGTCGATGGTCTCGTTGAAGGGCTTCAATATACAACCTCTTCAGGCCTAACAGGATTAACCGATGCTAATGGTGATTTTGCCTATTTGGCTGGAGATAGTGTTACCTTTAATCTGGGTAATCTCGTGATAGGCAGTATTGATACTGTCACTATGCAAGATAACTTAGTCTTCCTGCAAGACTTAGCGGATACCGACAGAACCGATGTCAACGATGAGTACGTTGAAAATATGGCGGTATTGTTGCAATCGTTAGATGTAGATAACGATGCATATAATGGCATTGTTATAACCGAAGCGATGCGCGAAGCCTTTTCAGATGAGAGTTTTGATTTGGCGACTATCTCTGAAGCTGATTTAATCTCAATTATTGAAGAAACTGGTCATGTGGCACTAAGTGAAGACGCTGCAATGGAACATGTTCAAGATATGCTTGTTGAATATACCGATCTTGAAAATGAAGATTTTACGGAGCGTCTTAACGATAATATTGTCTATGGAAGTGTTACTGATGATGCCATTAATAGTTATGGAAAAGACAATGTTATCTTCTTTACTGATAAGTCAACATCAGATGTCGTTACAGATTTTGAATCAAATGATATACTCGACTTAAGCGATCTTCTTGAAGATGAATCTTCAGCCGTCGCAAGCTTAGACCAGTATCTTGATTTTGCTATAGACAACGAAGATACCCTTATTTCAGTTGATAAAGACAACGATGGTATTGTTGATTTAACTAAAAGATTAGAAGGTGTTGATTTAGTTACGGGTGCAGCTGATGATTCAGAAATCATTCAAAAGTTACTGCAAGATACACAATTGAAGATAGATATGTAATGTATGATTAATTGGTTAGTGTTAAGGTTACCTTTCTAGCATTAGCACTAATCGTTAGTATTCATAATTTAGATGTAAGCATTTTAAAATAAAAAATTTAGAAGTAAAAAACACAAATGTTCTAAAAAAACAATAACATATACGCCAATAAGAAAAAGTAATGATACAAAAATCAGAAAGTGATGCAAATGCAGAGCTTACAGCCAAGTTAGGCTTAGAAACAAGACAAAAAGATTCATTACTGGGTTGTCTTGCATTTCTAACTAAATACTATGGTAAACCATTTTCAGCAAGTGCTATGAGCGCAGGCTTACCTCTTGTTGAGGGCTTTATTACGCCAGAATTATTACCTCGTGCTGCAGCGCGTGGTGGTATGGAAGCGAAGTTAGAGAAAAAAAGCTTATCCGCTTTACCTGAGTTAATGTTGCCTTGTATTTTGTTACTTAGTAATGGCGGTTCGTGTGTCCTGCTTTCAATCGGTAAAGGAGAAAATGAAGGCAAGCTTGAAATTGTATGGCCTGAGCTTTCTTCGAGCCATGATTATATAGACCAAGAAGATTTGGAGGCCGAGTACTCAGGTTACTGTTTTTATATTCGTAAACGTTACCGCTTTGATGACCGCTCTAAAGAAACCTTAAAAACACATGACGGGCATTGGTTTTGGGATACCTTAAAACGCTCTAAAGCTATTTACAAAGATGTACTACTTGCTGCGCTCTTCATTAATTTATTTGCAATAGCATCTCCGCTATTTGTGATGAATGTTTACGACAGAGTGGTTCCCAACCAAGCAATAGATACCTTGTGGGTTTTAGCTATCGGCATGTTAGTTATTTTAATCTTCGATTTTGCATTAAAGGAAGTTCGTGCTCATTTAGTTGAAATTGCGGCTAAAAAATCAGATTTATTGCTCTCTTCTCGAATATTTGAAAAAGTTCTCAGTTTGAATATGGCACATAAACCAGCTTCAGTTGGTGCTTTTGCAAAACAAATTCAAGAATTTGAATCTATTAGAGAATTCATTACATCAGCGACTATTGCTGCAATACTAGATGTTCCTTTCTCGCTAATCTTTATGATTATTATTGCTATTGTCGCTGGTCCATTAGCCTTTATCCCTTTAGTGTTAGTGATATTAATGCTCGTTTTTTCGTTTGTAATGAAAAATAAGATTAAAATTGAAGTAGAAAAAGGCAGTCGATACTCAATACAAAAAAATGCTCACTTAGTGGAAACGCTTCAGGGTATTGAAACTATTAAACAAACTGGCGCAGAAAGTCAATTTCAAACAAAGTGGGAACAATTAGTTGGTCATATTGCCAATTGGAATATTAAAGTTAAAAAATATGCAACTTCTGTTGGCACCTTTAATGGCTTATTAAGCCAAGCATCTACCGTATTTATTGTTGTATTAGGTGTATATCAAATAAGTGAAGGGAATATGAGCATGGGTGCGCTTATCGCAGCCGTAATGCTTAGTGGAAGGGCTATGGGGCCATTCTCGCAAGTCGCCTTGCTTATTACACGCTATAACCAAGCAAAATCGGCTCTTATTACCCTTGATGAAATAATGAAGTTACCTGCTGAAAATATGGAGCAATATATTCATCGTGCACATTACGAGGGTGAAATAACGTTCGACAACGTATCCTTTGCTTACCCAAATAGTGAAGTTTTAGCCTTAGGTAAGATAAGTTTTAAAATAAAAGCGGGTGAAAAAGTTGCCATTATTGGGCGTATAGGTGCGGGTAAAACGTCGATTGAAAAATTACTACTTAATTTTTATCAACCTAATGAAGGGGCTATCAGAGTAGATGGTGTTGATATCAAACAAATAAGCCCTGCTGATTTAAGGCAGAAAATTGGCTGTTTAGCACAAGATATTAATCTGTTTTACGGTAGTATCCGCGATAATATTACGTTGGGTGTACCGCACATTGAAGATGAATACATTATGCGAGCAGCAAAGCTTTCAGGTGTTAGTCAATTTACCGATACCGACCCAGACGGTTTAGACAAACAAGTTGGCGAACGAGGGCTTAATTTATCGGGCGGTCAACGCCAAGCTGTAGCACTTGCAAGAACTTTGTTGTTTAATCCACCTATGATGATATTGGATGAGCCAACCAGTAATATGGATAATTATTCTGAGGCTCAAATTAAGAAAAACTTAGCTGAGATAGCAAAAGATAAAACCTTTATTTTGATCACCCATAAGGCAAGTATGTTGAATTTAGTTGACCGTATATTGGTCATGGAAAAAGGGCGTCTAGTTGCCGATGGGCCAAGAGATAAAGTACTTGAAGCATTGAAAAACGGTAAAATTAAGGCCAGCTTATAATGTTGTTACATAAAGAGAAATCATCAAAATTAAATTTGAATTATATTGATGATATTAATGCTGCCATGTTAATTACTGCGCCATACCGATCTAAGTTGGTGCTTTATGTGGTTTGTGGTTTTTTCTTTTGTTTTTTAATTTGGGCTGGTTTTTCTGAAATTGATGAAGTTACCGTAGGCTCAGGTAAGGTTATTCCGTCTGGTCAGGTTCAGGTTATTCAGAATTTAGAAGGTGGCATTGTAGCTGAAATATTCGTTAAAGAAGGTCAAAATGTAAGAAAAAACCAAGAACTTATACGAATTGACGACACGAGGTTTTTAGCTGAATATAAAGAAAAACAACAAGAGGTTTTTTTACTTAGAACAATGAAAGCAAGGCTTAAAGCCGAAATGAACAGTGTTAAATGGTTTAAAGATATATCTGACAGTGATTGGAAAAAACAAATTGAAATTATTGAACAACCCTTAAATATTTTAACTGAAGAAAAAGATCTTTACCCAGAAATATATGCATCAGGTTTGGCAAGCTTAAAGGCGAATATAAGTAATTTGTCAGAACAAATGGAAGTATTCAATCATCAAATAGAACAAAAAGAACAAGAGATAATTTCAATAGAATCAACTTATGAACATGCAAAAACAAGTTATGAATTAGGCATTGAAGAGTTAAATCTTACCAGCCCCTTAGCGGAAAGAGGGGTTATTTCACCGGTTGAATTTTTAAAATTAAAACGTCAAATAAATGAATTAGGGCAAGAACAAGAAAAAGCCAAACTTGCTTTACCGCGCAGTAAAACCGCACTTAAAGAAGCCATTAATAAAAGACAAGAGCTTGTAAGCCAATACTTAAAAGAAGCGCAAGACACGTATACAAAAGCACGCTCTCAACTGGCGCAGTTGATAGAAAAACAAGTTAGTTTAAAAGATAGAGTCGCTAGAACCTCTGTTGTATCTCCTACTTCTGGAACGATTAAAACCATCAATATAAATACGGTTGGCGGCGTTATTCAACCAGGCATGGATTTAATAGAAATAGTACCTGATGAAGATCAGCTATTAATAGAAGCCAAAGTGTCTCCTAAAGATATTGGATTTTTAAGACCTGGTTTAAAAGCAGTTGTTCGCTTTACAGCATTTGATTTTGCAATATATGGTGGCTTAGAAGGAGTGTTAGAACATATAAGTGCGGATTCACTTGAAGATGAAAAAGGCAATAGTTATTATTTAGTTAGAGTTAGAACAAATGAAAAATTTTTAGTCAATAAGCGCAATAATAATGTTAAAATGCCCATTATTCCGGGGATGATGGCATCGGTAGATTTACTCACGGGCAAAAAAACGGTTTTATCATATTTGTTAAAACCAATACTAAGAGCACATCAAAGTGCCTTGCGGGAAAGGTAATGGTTAGCTGTTATCTTTTAATAATAAAAAGGGAAAAATATGAATGCTAAAAATAAGGTGATGATGGCTACCTTAATTTTAACTGCAAACCTCTGTAGTTATACATCTGTAGCGCAATCGTTAGAACAAGCAATTGAAACAACTATCACAACAGAGCCTAAAATTGCAGAAGCTTTTCACTTATTTAAAGCCGCACAGCAAGATGTCAATGCTGCCAAAAGTGGATATTTGCCACAAATAGACTTGGAAGCTGGATTTGGTTATGAAAATACCAATAATTTCTCTACAAGGTTAAGAGGCGAAGATGGCGTTGGCTTGAATAGGGGCGAGCTTTCAATTTCATTAAAACAAAAGTTATTTGATGGTTTTGCTGTGATGGATAATGTTCAACGCACAAGCTACGAAGCGACAGCTTCACAATATGCATTATACGGTTTGGCTCAAGAACAAGCTTTAAAAGTAGCTAGAGTTTACTTAGATGTACTTGAAGCAGAAAAAGTAGTGATGTTATCTGAACGTAACCTAGAAAAACATAAAAAAGTATACGATCAAATTAGTGACAGAGTAAAACAAGGGCTTGGTTCATCGGCAGATCTATCGCAAATTGAAGGCCGTATGGCTAGAGCACAAGTCAATATTATCTCAGCAGAGCATAATCTGCTTGATGCAAAGAGTAACTTTATTGAGATTGTAGGAAAAGAGCCTGTCGATCTTAAATGGCCAGTTTCAGACGCTGCTATGCTACCCAGTTCTTTAGACGAAGCACTAAGAATTGCAAGAAAAGATCACCCTATCATATTGTCAGCTTACAGTGATATTCAAGCCGCAGGTGAGCAATATGAGTTAAGCAAAAGCAATTATTATCCTAAATTGAGTTTAGAGCTAGATGCTTCTCAAAACAATAACCTTGATGGAGTAGAGCACTCTATTGAGCAAATCAGTGCTATGTTAAGAATGCGTTATAACCTATATGGCGGTGGGAATGATAGTGCTAATAAATTAAAAGCGGCTTATCAAGAAGCACAAAGTAAGGATATATATGCTCTTTCTGTAAGGCAGGTAACGGCTAGTACGAAATTGTCTTGGCGTGCTGTTCAGTATTTAGATAAGCAAATTCCTTTTTTACAAAAGCATGTTGACTCAGCGAAAGATGCAGAGAGAATATACGAAGAACAATTCTTTTTAGGAAAACGGAGTTTATTAGATTTACTTGATACGAGTAATGAGTTGTTTCAAGCGAGAAAAACGTACACCTCTATAGAGTATTCACAATTATTTGCACAGTACAGAGTACTTGCCTCAACAGGACGTTTATTGGCCTCTTTGCGCATTGAAAAGCCAAAGCAATGGAGTAATAACGATGAGTAACTCTAGATTGAAGGGAAATTTTATTGTGCGAGCAGTTGCTATAACTATTTCATTTATGATGTTAGGGGGCTGCGCAAGTGAACCACAATTGGCTTATGAATCAGCAACCACTGAAGCACTTATCGATTTAGACAGTGACGGTGTTATTAATGCAAGAGATTTGTGCGCTGAAACCGTTATTGGTGCAAAAGTTGATAACGACGGTTGTGCCGAGAAAATTACTAACGTGTTAACCGTAAACTTTAAGCTTCTATTTGACAATGATTCTTCTTATATTAATAAAAAGTATTATCCAGAACTTGAACGTTTTGCCGCAATGATAAATGAAAGTAAAGGGCTTGTCATTGAATTAGAAGGGCATGCTAGTACTGTGGGTACAGCTAATTACAATCTAGCACTTTCTAGTAAACGAGCTAACCGAGTCAAGTCGGCATTAGTAGAAAAATACAACGTCAATCCAGCGTATTTGTCTGTTGTAGCATTTGGTGAAAGTAAACTCGCCATGTTGGGTGATAATGAAAGTCAGCATAGTTTAAATCGTCGTGTTGTTGCGTATATCCAAGTAAGTAATGAAGTTGATTTACTTCGTTGGAATATATATACCACAGAAAATAAGTAGAAAATTTATGTATATAGCCTAAACTAGAGAGATGATATTTAGAAAAATAGCCATTATGCTTTCTGGTTTAGTTTTACCATTATGGTGCTTTACTCAATTTGAAAAGCTTGATTGGGATCGTTTAGAAGTACAACTCAAGTCTCATTATGATAATAGAGCAGCCTTACGATTGCGCGCTTGGCAAAAAATTCTCTCAGATCAAACCCTCAAACAAGACCAAGAAATATTAAAAACGGTGAATGTTTTTTTTAACCAATTTCAATTTATAGATGATATAAAACTGTGGGGTAAAAACGATTATTGGGCAACGCCTATAGAATTTATTGGTGCTAATGGTGGGGATTGTGAAGATTTTAGTATCGCCAAATACTTCAGTTTATTAGACATGGGTATTGATGAGAAAAAACTGAGAATTAGTTATGTTAAAGCTGTTAGTTTAAATCAATATCATATGGTGCTTGCCTATTATAAAACACCTAATGCAATACCCTTAATACTAGATAATATTAATGGTAAAATACTTCCTGCGAACCTACGTCCTGATTTACTGCCTATATACAGCTTTAATGGTGAAAGCTTATGGGTAAGTAAAGCTAAAGGGCAAGGTAAGCTAGTGGGTGATTCAAATCGATTAAGCAGTTGGAATCAATTAAGAGGTAGGTTTAATAATAAAGAACTAGCAAAACCTTTGATTCAGTTATAACAACT
>CAWVWK010000128.1:0-7413 GCA_963933725.1 uncultured Colwellia sp. | reverse complement strand
ATAGATGACTGGCGAATTATTACGGGTGTACGTTATGAAGATACTCGCTTTGAAACAACGGGTAATCGCGTTGAACTTATCGCAGATGAGATAAACGATGATGAACGCGTGGTTATTTCTCCTTGGCATATTAATAAAGACTACAGCCACCTGTTACCTAGTTTAAATGTTAAGTATCAAGCATCTGAGAAACTGTTAGCCCGTTTTGCTTTTACACAAACAATTGCTCGCCCAACATTTGGTGATTCAGCGGCTTATCAGCTAATTGAAAGTGAAATTACAGATGATAATGGCAATATAGAAACAGAGCGTAAAGCCGAAGTGGGCAACCCAGAATTAAAAGCATATGAGTCAGATAATTTAGATTTATCAATAGAGTATTACCCAGGCAGTATTGGTGTTCTTTCAGCTGGTTTATTCTATAAAGATATTGACAATTACATTGTACAAACAGAGGTACAAGACAATGGTCAATGGGATGGCTTTGAAGAAGTTATTCAGCCGGTTAATGGTGGTTCAGCTTCATTAACCGGATTAGAGCTGGCGTGGACGAAAAACTTTAAATCAGGGCTATATATCAGTGCTAATGGTACATTTGTTGATGCGAATGAAGACCTACCTAACCAAGCTGATACGATAGCTAACTTAATGCTGGGTTATGAAACCAATACCTTTAGTGCTCGCCTGAGCACATCTTATAAAAGTGAAAGTTTTCAATTTGTCGATAACGATGCTTCGGTATTTCAGGATGAACATACCCAAGTGGATTTCACGGCAAAATATTATTTCAGCGATACGATGCAAGTTTATTTCAATGCTATCAACCTTACTGATGAGCCACTTTATTTGTACCACGGACTTGCTGCGTATAATTATCAATATGAAGAGTATGGTTCATCATTCGAATTAGGCTTTACGATAAATTCTTTATAACTACAACAAAATGTCAATCTAACAGGGCTGTCGAACTCTTATATTTGAGCTTTAACTGAAATAAAAGATCATATGGTTTTGTAAAATAATAATCAGTATGAATCGACAGACCCTATATATTAAGAAGAAATAAAAATGAAAAAAAATTTTAAATTGCCACTAAACTGGCTACTTTGCACCTTCCTTCTGGGCGGATGGGCTAACGCGTCAACTGTACATGCTCAGTGGCTGTCTAACGCTCAGTATCTTAAGGCTTTTACAGCTAAAAAGAAATTTTTAGCGATCAGCGAAGAAAAGGGAATAGCTTTGCTTGATGACCAAGGTAAGGTTTTGTCTGATATCCCGACAAGGTCAGAACAAATGGACTTTAGATGGCTGCCTAATTCAACAGAGCAAGGCGTATTAACAACCCTCGATGTTAATACCGGAAATATCCAACTTATCAAAGTAGATTTTTCGCTCAATAAGATTGAACTTGTTAAAGCTTATGTTCCAAAAAATACAGCGATAGATGTTCTTTGTTTAGGTGTTTCATCATCGAACATTGAGCTATTTACGGTAAACGTTGCTGGTGAAGTAACGCAAATGATACTAAATACCTCTGCTCAAGAGGATTGGCAATTAATTGAACTTAATCGCTTTCCTGCGGGACTAAATATGAAGTCTTGTGCAGTAAACGATATGAGTAACTCACTTTACATCACAGAAGAAAATATTGGCGTATGGCGTTATTCTACAAACCCAGAGCATGAAATTATCAGAACATTACTTCAGCTGCCAGAAGGCCTTGAAGTCGAGGCTGTAAATACAACAGCACAGGGAGATGTTGCAGTTGTATCTCCAGACATAAACAGCTTATGGTTACTCGATCATGGCTCTAATGCTTTTAAGCCCTTGCCTTTACCTGAAGGGGTTTCGCCTAAAACGGTTCAACTAAAGCGCACAGGTGAATCGCTGATGGCCTATATCTATAATGATAAATCAGGGCGTACGATTAAAGTTGCATTAGGTAAGCATCGCTCACTTGCACAAGAAACGGTGCACAACAACCAGATTGCAAGTTTACCTGCTTACGCTCAAACAGATCCTGTTGTTTCTTATGATGATGCAGCAGATGACCCAGCTATTTGGGTTAATAGTAAAAACCCATCACAAAGTCTTGTCTATGGAACAGATAAAAAGCATGGGCTTCATGTTTATAACCTTAAAGGCAAGCTCATTAAATCATTACCTGTGGGGCGTGTTAACAACGTAGATATTCGCTATAACATTAATTTTGATGGCAAGTTATTTGATGTTGCAGCGGCTAGTAACCGTACTAACAAAAGCATTAGTTTGTTTACAATTGACAAATACTCGGGTTTGCCAACACTCATAGCCGACATTAAAACTGACTTAGATGATCCCTATGGGTTGTGTATGGGAGATTATGGTGACGATTTAGCGGTATGGATTAATGATACCGATGGACGGTTCCAACGGTATGATATCGAGTTCGATGGGCAACTAGCGACAGCTAAAAAAACACTGGAATGGACTGTTCCAAGCCAACCTGAAGGATGCATTAGTGATGATACGAATAAGCGGTTGTTCTACGGCGAAGAGTCAACAGGTGTTTGGTTAAAAATGATAGATAGCAAAACACCCGATAAGCTTATTACATCTTTAAATGCAGATGTAGAAGCTGATATTGAAGGCGTGAGCCTGTATACACTAGATGGGCTGAATTATCTTGTTGTGTCTAGTCAAGGTAATAACAAATATGCAGTTTATGCTGTTGACGATAACAACAAATATCTTGGTGTTTTCGAGATCGCTGCTAATTGGTCAAAAATGATTGATGGTACTTCTGAAACAGATGGTTTAGCGGTAACTAGTCAAAGTTTGGGTGCCGAGCTTCCCAATGGTTTAATGGTTATTCAGGATGGTCATAATGTTTTACCTAAAGCCAATCAAAATTTTAAATTAGTTAAAGGGTCTCTTTTAAAAGACTGGCTCTTAGCTAGAGTAATTCAATAAACCTATGAATTCGAATAGACCCTAACAAACAAGAGAATAAGCAATATGGTTACAAGAAGAGAGTTTACTCTAGGTCTAACAGCGTTAGCCTTTACTGGCCTAGCGGGTTGCGATTTGGGTAAAATAGCACGTAACAAAACGGTAAAAACTAGCGAAGGATTTGGCGAGTTAATCCCAGATCCTAATAAATTATTGGATTTACCCAAAGGGTTTAGTTATAGCGTTATCTCAGAGTTTGGTCAGCAGATGACAGATGGTTTATCTGTGGCTGACAGAGCAGATGGGATGGGTTGTTTATATTACGATGAAGATCGTGTTGTACTTATACGTAATCACGAGCTTAAACCTTCGCACTTAGAAACTCAGCCCGAATCAATCAAACTATTTCGGTCGAATAATGCATATGATACATATGCCAACGGGGTAGCGCTACCAGGAGGAACAACTAATATTGTTTATAATTTAAAAACAGAACAGGTTGAGCAAGAGTTTGTTAGTTTAGTCGGCACTATTAGGAATTGCTCTGGTGGTATAACACCATGGCAAACCTGGCTTAGCTGTGAAGAAACGTTAGATAAGCCTGACGGTAATATTAGTAAAGAGCATGGTTACATTTTCGAAGTTCCTGCAAATGCAACATCAACAGTTAAAGCAATTCCATTAAAAGCCATGGGACGATTTAATCATGAAGCAGCAGCAGTAGATCCTCAAACCGGTATTGTTTATTTGACAGAAGATCGTGGTGATGGATTATTTTACAGATTTATTCCGAAAACGTATGGAAAGCTCGTTGAAGGGGGCCAATTACAAGCCCTGGCCATCAAGTCAGAACGACAATTTGATACAAGGAATTGGAAACATAATACCTTGCCTTTATCTGCTTGGTTAGACGTTGAATGGGTTGACATTAACAACCCAGAAAGCCCTGAAGATGACTTAAGAATTCAAGGTTATGAAAAAGGTGCTGCACTGTTTGCCCGAGGGGAAGGAATACATTGGGGTAAAAACGAGTGTTATTTTTGCTGTACAAATGGAGGAAAAAAACAGCTAGGGCAAATTATGCGTTACCAACCTTCTGTAGATGAGGGGACAAATAATGAAGCAAATAAAGCAGGGCGTATTCAATTGTTTTTGGAAAGTGAGGACAAGTCTTTATTTAATTTTGGTGACAATCTTGTGGTCACGCCTTTTGGTGATTTGATTGTCTGTGAAGATCAATACACAGATATTGTAGGCAACCACTTACGCGGGGTTACACCTAAGGGGGAATTATATGATTTTGCTCGCCTTCAAGAACAAACAGAGCTAGCTGGTGCTTGTTTTTCGCCTGATGGTAGAACGATGTTTGTCAATGTATACTCCCCAACAAAAACACTGGCAATCAAAGGACCCTGGTCTTGAACCAATGTTAGTTAATATGTGAGCCCAAAACCAAAGTAAAGTTAAAAGCTTTGAGAATCGGGAATCGGGAATCGAGCTTTCGAGCTTTCGAGTTAGATCAAGACATAAGACCATTTGACCGCAGAGTTCACCGAGACGCTGCACTACACAGAGGAAGGGCAATAGAATGTTTTTCTTTTCTCAGTGAAAGGCGTAGCCTCTTGGTGTGCTCTGTGGTGATGATTTTTATTTTACTGTTATCTAAAACAAAAGAGAGCGTAAAAACAACCAAGTCATCTTTTTAACTTAAAACTGACAGCTTAAAACTTTTAACTTTTCTTATATGTAATTCGATGAGATCACTAGGCTCTAATTAGCTAGGGTATAAAAACGCTTAGATTAAGAACACGGACAAGAAACTACCACCAAAGAACTCACTTTCCAGCCTTCAAGCTTTTTAGCATTCTAGTTTCTTAAAACCCTACTCTGTGTCCTAAATTAAAGCTTTAAACTGCCTGACCACAAGCCCAGCCACTGGCCCAACAAAATTGAAAATTATACCCACCTAACCAACCGGTAACATCAATCACTTCACCAATAAAAAACAGACCTGGTTGTTTTTTACTTTCAAAGGTCTTGCTTGATAACTCGTCGGTATTTACACCACCTAACGTAACTTCGGCGGTTCTGTAACCTTCAGTTCCGTTAGGTTTTATTGTCCAGTTATGTAAGTACTCACTTAGTTGGGCTATATCGTGATGGTTAAGTTGTTTTACCGGCTTGTCAGCAATGACACCTTCAACTACAAGGACATCAACAAAGCGTTTAGGGAGTAGAGTGGCGGCTAAGTTTTTAACCGATTTATCACCTTGTTCACTTTGCCATTGGACAATAAGCTCATTCATTTTAAGTTCAGGTAATAAATCAATACTTACTGCTTCTCCTGCTTTCCAAAAAGAGGATATTTGTAAAATAGCGGGACCTGATAAGCCTCGGTGCGTAAATAAAATATTTTCTTTAAAAGATACGCCACTTTCACTGGTCACTCGTGTAGGTAAACTTATACCAGACAAGCCGTCAAAGCGTTGTTTATCGTGATCATGTAAGGTAAACGGAACCAGTGCAGAGGTGGTCTCTAATACGTTTAAATTAAATTGCTCTGCAATTTTATAACCTATAGGGGTTGCACCAAGCTTTGGCATGGTTAATCCCCCAGAAGCCACAACAATAGACTGGCACTGATAGGTTTTATGGTTTGTTTTAACTAAATATCTATAATGGGGGGTGTTCGTATTTTCAGCACTTGCCTTTTCATCTATGTTACTTACAGATAGTACTTCTGTACGTAATGCCACATTAACTCCGGCCCACTCGCATTCGGTCATCAAAATATCAACAAGGTCTTGAGCTTTATCATCACAAAATAATTGCCCTTGGGTTTTATGGTGATAATTTAGACCATGTCGGTCCACTAAGTCGATAAAGTCTTGAGCGCTATAACGGCTTAATGCTGATTTAGTAAAGTGTGGATTTTGGCAAAGATAGTTTTCTGGAGAAGCACTTTCATTAGTAAAATTACACCGACCGCCACCACTAATTAATATTTTTCGTGCGGGTTTTTTGCCCATATCAACAACAGTGACATTTTTTCCACGATAGCCAGCTTGAGCTGCACACATTAAGCCCGCCGCACCCGCTCCAATTATTAATACATCTGCTGAGATCACGTTTTTGCCTTTTTAACTTTTGAAAAATGAATAATAGCAATCATAACCCTAAGTTGAACAATTGTTACTGCCCTTAACGGTTTATTATAGGTGTTATGTTGTTCATTGTATTGTGCAGTTCAATTTTCTGAGCAAATAAAATAATTGGTTGATATTTATATGCTCTATAAACAAGCATTCGTGAGCGAGGTTGGATTCTTTAATTTCAATAAGTTGATATGCTTCGGATTAATAGATGAGAACCACCAGTAACATCTAAAACAATGACGCCTTGATCGAAGAAAAATCAGTAAAGAACAAAGGGCTGAACTAGGAAGCGACAACACCAGCGCAAAAGCTCGGTGTTGCCGATAAGAAATATTCAATTAAAGAAATATTGGACTTTACCATTGCGAGTAAAAATTAAATCTTTAAGTCGTTAATCATTCCCCCAAAGTAAGCAATTATCATAACGCTTTAAACATCCCCTGATAAGGGCAAATCGAGTTATCGCCACAAGATAATTAAGTATAAGTAATACATAAAGTAATGTTATTCGTAATTACGTTGACGCTTCGTTTTGATAACAGCTATGTAAGCATGCCAACTTGCTAAAGCTAGAATAGGCATAGTGATGATAAACCCAAGCCCTAAAGTCAATACACTAACAGCTACCGTAGCGACAATAATAATTGACCAAATTAACATAGGAATAGCATTAGCATTCACAGCTTTAACTGACGTTGTTAATGCCGTCATAATGTCGACTCTTCGTTCTACCATAATCTGTGGTGTAAAAGCCGATAATGAAAATACAACAGCTGAAATGATCGCACCTGCTATTGTTCCCATTGCTAGAAAACTGATTAGCTCTTCTATGTTTGGACTCATGTTGCTTGGATAAAGAACATGTATAAGTGTGGCGATACGCATCCACGCTATCATAATAACAACAAGTAACAATGCAAATCCCCATTCACCTACGGGGTTACGAAACATTGACTTAAAACTATGTTTAAATGTTGGAGTATGACCTTTTTCTAATTCCCAAGCTACATCATATAAGCCAGTAGCGAATGCAGGTCCAATTAGTGCAAATGCAACGATAGAAGGGAGTATGTACAAATGGTTATTAGTCGATAGAACTAAAAAACAAATAGCTACAGGGATTATACTAAATACTAATCCATAACTTATAGAAATCAGAGGTGAGTTAATTAAGTCTTTTATTGCTAAGCTCAGCCAATGAAATGGAGCTGAATTTGATACAGTATTGACATCAATAGCTCGGCTAAATTCTCTGGTTTTAATTCGTTGATGTGTATTTGCTTTATTTTCAATATTTGAAGAAGACATATAATTCACCTAATATAAA
>CAWVWK010000127.1:0-7639 GCA_963933725.1 uncultured Colwellia sp. | reverse complement strand
CGAACTTATTTATCTAAATAAGAGGCTTCGTAACTTATCTCTTAAACCGAGTTTAAGTTATGATGTTGTTATACTGCGAAATTTAGGCATAGTTGAAATCAAAGTTTATCTTGATTATTCTTTTGATAAGCACCCTAACGTCGTCAGAATAAATTAACCACGACACTATACGTACCAAACAACTCAATGGAAAAATAATGAACTTTGATGTGTCTACTTTAGAAAACCAAGCGAAATATAGACTTCTTAATGGTGGGGTTACACCTAGACCCATTGCTTGGATCAGTACGCGTTCAAAAAACGGTGTTGATAATCTCGCGCCTTATTCTTTTTTTACCGTTGCGAGCTGTAATCCGCCGGTACTTCTCTATACCCAAGTAACGCAAAGAAATGGCATTGATAAAGATACATTGCAAAATTTAATCGACACGGGAGAATGTGTTGTCAATATCGTTAATGCTAGCTTATTAGAGAAAATGAATGCGACAAGTGCCAGTCTTGGTGAAGAGATAAGTGAGTTTGATTTTGCAGATGTTGAGCATACTAAGAGTTGTAAAGTTACGCCTCACTCGGTTAAAGAATCGGCTATTCGCTATGAATGCACTTTACGAGAGGTTATCTCATTAGGCGATCTTCCCGCTGGCGGAACAATAGTACTTTTAGATGTAAAATCTATTTACGTTCGAGATGACTTGTACGATGATGGCATTATAAACCAAGTGTCAATAAATTCTGTGGGAAAAATGGGTGGAGATGGTTTTAGCGTTAGCCCAAAAATCGTTGAATTAAAAAGGCCTTGAGTCTTTTAATTCTCTTTTAGCAAAGGGTGAATACTGAGAATAGTGACTCGTTAATCACTTATTTTAAATAGCACTTCATCTTGAGGTAAACATTTACTTTTGAGGCGCAATTTACTTATTTAAGAAATTTTAAGCTAACACCATAGTAGTTAATTAAACGTTTATGTATTATTAAGTTATCTAAACCCTCTATCAGGGGCTTTTTAAATTTTCTCACATTAGAAACACCCCTAATTAATAGAGATGAAGTAAACAGTATAGAACGAGTATGAAAACTCGTGTTATGCCAGTTAGCAATAACGTACCTATATAAACAATTAACCTAGTAGTCGTTAAAAGCACAAAAGATTTAGCGTTATTAAAGGAATTATTATGAAAAAATTTTTATTAATCTTATCTTTCATCTCTTACACATCTATTGCTTCAGTTATTCCTAACGAGCCGCATATTTATGTTGAAGGCTTTTCTGAGTTTGTCGTGTTTCCAGATCAAATAACGGTATCTGTTGCATTAAGAGCGGTGAATCTTGATGCTGAAATTGCAAAATCAGAGATCGATAATAAATCATTGAAGTTATTTGAAGCCGTTAAAAGTCTAGGCGTTAAAGCAGGAGATATCACAGCTACTCCATTACAAATAAACCCTGCTTTTGAATATGAAAATGGCAAAAGAGTCGCTAAAGGAACCAGCGTAAATAGGAATGTAGACATCACTTTGGCTGATTTAAAAGCCTACCCACGATTAAATGACATTTTGGTAGAAGCAGGAGTTACTGCTAAAATTTCTTCTGTTGTTGAAGTGACAAATGAGCGCGAACTTAAGCAAAAGGCCTTAATGCTTGCCTTAAAAGATGCAAAACTTAAAGCAGAAAGTATTGCTCAGCTACAAAATAAAAAAATTAAAGGTGTACATTCGATATCTGAATTTAAAACACGAGAAGATAACGCTTATAGCTTAAGACCAAACCAAGCTATTTATGGTCAATCTTATGCCACAGGATCTGCAGAGCAACGTCAAAGAGTGCCACCACCGCCATCAGGAATTTTTGAAGTAGGCGAAATGAAAGTAACCGCGACAGTCTATGTTGTTTATACGATAGATTAATCTGTCAATAGAGCAGTCCCCCTTCCAAAAAGAACATACATAAATAAGCGATTGCAGATATTTGCAAAGAAATAATATGATACCTGTAACCGCCTAACTAAGTAAGATTTGCATTGAGTTGTGGAGCTTTTTAGAAAGAAAGCTTATAAGGATACCGATGAGTAATATATTTTTTAGAAAAGATGGTACCGCACAAGGTGTGGCAAAACAGCGTTTAATAGAAACATTGGCAGAACCAGATAAGCGTATTGTCAATGACCCTTATGCGAAACATTTTGTGTTGGGAGCTGGATTAATTAAGCTGATGGGACATAAGCTCAGTGTTTGGATAACCAAAAAGCTTGCCCCTGGATTTCATGAACACCTTATCTCTCGTACTCGCTTTATAGACGAACTTATCAAAAAAGAAGCGTCTAGTGGCGTAGACCAATATGTTATTTTAGGTGCAGGATACGACTTGCGAGCACATCGTTTAGACCTTCCAAATTCACTAAATGTTTTTGAGGTTGATCAAGTAGAAGTACAATCGAGAAAACGTTCTAAACTTCCAAAAGATTTAGCAAACGCTAATAATCTTACCTATGTAGGCGTAGACTTTAATCATCAGTCACTTACCGAGCAGCTTTTAGCAGCAGGTTTTGATCAAAGCAAACGAACGGTTTTTACTTTAGAGGGGGTCTCTCAGTACATTAGCAAGGAGGCGCTATTATCAACCATAAATGAATTAGCTTCGCTTAGTAAAAGAGCTGGCTCTACTTTATTTTTCTCGTATGTAAGTGACTTATTAGATAAGGATCCTCAATCCTGCTTCGGTAAGGGCTATCCTAATGCAGCGAATCGAGCAAAAATAGTTAAAGATTTATCGGCTAAGGTGGGTGAGCCTTGGATTTCATTATATAACTCAGAAGAAATCGATAGTTTGCTTTCTAATTGCGGTTTTTCTTTAAAAGAGAATAAAACATTAGCAGATCTCAATGAAGTGTACTTTACGCCGGTAGGTCGAACGATTCCTGAAAATGAAATTTTTAAGTTAGAACATTTTGTTATAGCTCAATATAAATAACTGGCTTTGGGTAATGTGCTTTTTAGGGTAGCAACGATACAGTAAAGAAAATGAAGAGGTATAAGAAAAACGTGTCTATCATTGTTTGTGTTAAATGGTTGTTGCTAAATGAATTTGTGATAATTCGATAAAGCAGATTAAGAAATCTATCTAAAAAGAAAAAGGAACTATTATGTCTAAAAATTGGCAATGCCCAAAGTGTGACTGTAAAGAATATGAAACAGATACAATAGCGACAACAGGAAGTGGTTGGTCGAAAATATTCGATATGCAAAACCGAAAGTTTGCGGCTGTTATTTGTTCTAACTGTACCTATACAGAGTTTTATCGAGGCAAAACGAGCACACTAGGCAATATTTTTGATTTGTTCACAAATTAATGTCGTTAAATTTGTCGTTTAAGTTATATCGACGTCTTAATATTCATCGATAAAGGATTCTAAATTGATCGGACCAAATCCTGATAACAAAATGCCTATTGAAGGTGTACCTCAAGTTGGCTATCTTAAAAATTATATTCAAAGTGAAAATATATGCGTTGGCGATTATACCTATTACGATGATCCTGAAGGCCCTGAAAATTTCGAAAGTAATGTGTTGTATCATTTCCCATTTATTGGTGACAAATTAATAATTGGCAAATTTTGCGCGATTGCAAAAAATGTAAAATTTATCATGAATGGTGCTAATCATAAATCCTCTGGCTTCTCTTCGTATCCATTTTATATTTTTGGTAATGGCTGGGAGGCATCGGCACCAAAAGAAGGGGAGTTACCCTTTAAAGGGGATACAGAAATAGGCAATGATGTTTGGATTGGCTATGAAGCGACTATTATGCCAGGTGTAAGTGTTGGCCACGGCGCTATTATTGCCAGTAAGTCGGTGGTTACGCAAGATGTTCCTGCTTATCATGTAGTTGGAGGCAACCCAGCACAAGTTATAAAGAAACGCTTTGAACAGCCTATTATCGATAAGCTATTGCAATTATCTTGGTGGGATTGGCCTCCAGAAAAGATTACAAAAAACCTTCAGGCTATCGTAAACGCAGATCTAACAAAATTCGAAGAGTTATAAAATAATACCACTTAGCTATATTTAAAAGCATTAATTAGGATTGAAAATGCCACATTTTTTCATGGATTGCTCAGAAAGCATCATCAATGTAGACTAAAAAGAATTTATCATCGAAAAAATTCACTTAGTAGCCAATGCGACAAGTTTATTTGATGAAAAAGATATAAAGGTGCGATTGAAACCATTTAAAAAATATTCTGTTGGTAATAAGCGAGAAGACTTTATTCATGTGTTTGCTCATATAATGGAAGGTAGAACTACACTGCAAAAAGCAGAGCTTTCTAAACAAGTTGTAACGAATTTAGTGACTTTATTTCGACAGGTTAGCAACACTGCAATGAATGTAAGTGACTTTGAAAAGGCGACTTATGCTAATCGCGTTATGTTATCTTGATGTAAGCCATAAAACTCGTTTCATTAAAGGTTGGAGATATTAATATGCAATACCCCATTCAAGGAGCTTGTCAGTGTGGACAACTCACTTATAATCTTGAAGATTCAGATATGCTTAAACTTAAACCTGCGAACCTTGCACAAGATAATATCTTTGAACCGGCTGCTCATGTTTGGATGAGATGTTTCCATAGTTTTCTTAACAAGTTTTGGGTTTAAGTGTTTTGTCTGTTTTTTTAGCGGGTTTTTCATTAGGTTTATCACTTATTGTTGCGATAGGCTCACAAAATGCTTTTGTTTTAAAGCAAGGTATTCGAAATCAACATGTATTCATTATTTGTTTTATTTGCGCTTTATCTGATGCCATTTTAATTACTGCTGGCGTAGCAGGCTTCGGTGTCATTGTTCAGAAGTTTCCCCAAATAGAAGTCTTTGCTCGATATGCGGGCGCCCTTTTTTTATCTGTTTATGCACTGTTAAGCTTTAAATCTGCTTTTATGGTAACTCATGCTATGGATGAAGCGGCAGAGCCTAAAAGCTCATTACTAAAGTCAGTATTGATGTGTTTAGCGTTTACTTGGTTAAATCCACATGTTTATTTAGATACGGTTGTTTTACTAG
Source organism: uncultured Colwellia sp. (assembly GCA_963933725.1). GTDB lineage: Bacteria > Pseudomonadota > Gammaproteobacteria > Enterobacterales > Alteromonadaceae > Colwellia. The sequence goes on along the minus strand of CAWVWK010000127.1, from coordinate 2,585 downwards.
GCTCTATTTCTACCCAATATCACCCAGAGCAATTTGTCTTTGCAGCAGGCGCTGTGACAGGGTCTTTCGTGTTTTTCTTTTCGTTGGGATATGCCTCTAAATATTTAGCGCCTGTTTTTGCTCAACCTAAAGCTTGGAAAGTTTTAGAGTTTTTTGTTGGATGCACGATGCTTTTCATTGCTGTCTCGCTCGTTATATAGTTTTAAACAACAATCACATATTCTACTTTTTATACCGCATTTGAGGTGAATTATTAAAATTTTGTGTAAAATTCCATTAATTTGTGGCGTTATTTCAGTTGTTATAGGTGCTGTTGCATTCACACTCAGTTGGAATTTATGGGAAGTATTTAATGGCCCTTTGCCTGGTTATCAAATTTTCCTGTTTCCAGGAAACCTTTCTTTAATTTATTTTTGGCATCCTTTATTTACAGAAGAAGTAAATTTTTGGCCTAAGTTAGTTATGCTGCTTTTTGGTCAGTTTAGTGTTGTAACTATTATGACTTTTGTTTTACTTAAGTTCATTGCTTCACTGCGAAGTTGTATAGCCCCTTGTTCTTTGAATAAATAATCTCGCTAGTTGTTTGGTTTTTATACTATCTGTTTTATCTTTTCTAAAAGGGTTGTTTTGAGAGCATAATTCAAAGCTCTAATTTGTATATATATCTTGTAATTTGTGGCTTTATTTATACTTCGTTCAATTCAGCTTGTACATACTATTGCTACTTTTAATTTCAATGTAAATCAGTATTTTATTTGTACTCTTATACTTTTTAATGAAATTTAAACAAGGTTGATTTTTTATCTGTGCTAAAGTGCTTTAATCAAAAATATTTACACACAGTAAACGGGTATATCAATGAATAAAGTATTAAACAATCTATCGGAAGTTATCGCTAAAGCAAATGATTTGTTCTATAGCAAATTTGAAACTCTTGATACATTGCTTGGTATCATGGACAAAAATTTACGTAAGCAAGGAATAAAGGCTGATGCCGTTACAATAGATTGTGTTGTACTCGACAAGAAAATAGTTATTTTATTGCATGATGATAAACCTGATGTAGTAAGTGTTGCTTTAGGAAATAAAGCAGGCAGTATCCATTCATCTTCTGAATATGCACTTGATGAATTTTCAGTGGAGTCAATGTTAAAGATAATGGAAACATACTTTGTTGTTAGCCATTAAAAGGAAATACAAGTTACAAGTTTTAAGCTGTCAGTTATAAGTTAAGAAAAGAGAATCGAGAGCCTCGAATAAATTGGGTCCTAAAAATTCAGAGGTCACGGCTAAAGTAAGCACAAAAAACAACAACTTGTAACTATTCTTTTTGCTCTTCTCATAAAAGGGTCTAGTTTTTATCCGCACTTATCTGTGTCACCTACGGGCAAAACGGGCTTATCTCTGTTTCTGCTCGAAACTTGCCGTGATTTTGTCTACAATAACGTTCTATTTATTTATTGCAGGTTAAGAACATGAGCGATACTAAACCAGAGTTACCGGATCGTCTTTCGGTTAATCCACGTAGCCCAAACCACGTAGAAGAAATTTTTGAACATGACATCGGTATTTTGCTCAATGGCAAAGAACGTTTCGATGTAGAAGAGTATTGTATTAGTGAAGGTTGGATTAAAATTCCTTCACCTAAAGCGTTAGATCGTCGCGGACAGCCATTACTTATCAAATTAAAAGGAACTGTAGAGTCATTCTACAAATAACTTTCTTTGGTATGCTTTAATGCAATAAAAAGCCCCCATAAACTCGTTAAGTTTCTGGGGCTTTTTGATATTAATTGTTAGCGTTTATATAGCTTAGAGCATCAGGCTTTCTTTTGTAGTTTGGCGTAATAAAAGCCATCCATGTTTTCAGCGCCGGGCAGTATCTGCCAACCAATAGTCTCTTTACTTTGTTCAAAAGGAACTAATGAAGCCTCAGGTGTTTCTTCTAAAAAACGACTTACTTGCTGGTTATTTTCTTCAGGTAAGATGCTGCATGTAGCATAAACTAAGATGCCACCAGGTTTGAGCAACGCCCAAATAGATTTGAGTATTTCTTGCTGGAGAGTAACGAGCGTTTCAATGTCAGAAGCTTTTCTTAACCACTTTATGTCTGGGTGGCGTCTAATTACACCTGTTCCAGAACAAGGCGCATCTAATAAAATACGGTCAAACTGCTGTCCATCCCACCATTCTTCTGGCTTTGAAGCATCAGCAGCTATCACTTTAGCAGATAAACCTAAACGCGCTAAATTATCTTCAACACGTAGCAGGCGACCTTCTTCTATATCAATTGCTGTCATCGATTTAATATCAGGCGTTTGCTCCATAATATGGCATGTTTTACCACCAGGTGCTGCGCAACAGTCTAATACTGCATCATTAGGTTGGCTGTCTAATATGCGAGCAGCTTGTTGTGCTGCGCCGTCTTGTATTGAAACCCAGCCATCAGCAAAACCTGGAAGTTTATGTACATCAACAGCACGCTCTAATGCTATGGCTTGTGAAATAGGCTCTACGGTTGCAATCGCAATATCAGCTTCTTCGAGTAAGACTTGATAATTTCTACTGTTATGGTGCTGCTGATTA
>CAWVWK010000126.1:0-7680 GCA_963933725.1 uncultured Colwellia sp. | reverse complement strand
GGCAGCGGGTTTTGATCCCGTCATTCAGAGGTTCAAATCCTCTTATCCCTGCCATCTTTATTTAATTTATTTATTTTTCCTAAAATCTTTTCTAACATCCAATATTAAAGCGCAATCCCCTAAAATAAACTCTAAGTAAATAAACTCTAAGTAGAGCTCAAAAGACTCAACCAATAAAGATGAGCCCTCACATCGAATTACCCAAATCACACTAATTAACAGAAGAGCGTTTAGGATAAGAGCTAATTCAAAGTGAAGCGACATGTCCGTTTCTAACACTGATGTCACCGAGGCGCTTCATTACGAAAAGGAAGTTCAAGCCAAGTGCTTCTTCTTTTCTTGGTGCAAGACGCAACCTCTCGGTGGTGGTGATTTTTCTATTACTGTTATTTAGAACACAACAGAGCGTGGCTAAAACCGACTCCTACAGATTTAAACTCAACGGTGTCAATTACTTTTCACTTGACCTTACCTTCAAGTGTTTAGTCTCTCATCCGCACTTATCTGCACGTTACACAGACGTAACTTATTAGAAAATGTAGAATGCATATTTTCCTGTAATCTGCGGGCAAAACGGGCTAATCCCTTGACCTCATCTACTTCCCTCAAGCCTTTACTTTCTGTTCCATTAACGCTTGCAACTCTTTTCCAAATAGCGCCAATCTCCAGCCATATATTAGCTCTACAGGACCTTGATTGTTCTTTGCATCGTTTAGATTAAAGTGCCAAGCCAGAAATTGATTTATTTGACGTTTAGAAGCTAGGTTGTCTGCTGCCAGGCCGTTTTCTTCAGCCGTGTCCTGAATAAAGCTTTTAATTAATTTATAAAAAGGCTTATATTGTGGGTGGTTATCTAGACGGGTAATTTTTTTAGGATAATCAGATTCATTTACTGACTGAGCTTGACGCATTACACCTAAAAGCGTGTTGCCTTTATTTTTTATATCTCTAACTTCTACCCCTTCAAGTTTATACATTGCTTCAACCGATGTTGGTAAAGATTGAGCTAATCCAAGTAAAGTATTGTCCTTTACAATAAAACCTAACGAAATATCACGTTGCTTAGCCTGAAGGTAGCGCCATGTGGTTAAATACTTCAAGGTATTAAGCTGTTTTGCGCTTAAACGCCAATTCATCTTAATGTTTTTATAAAGAGAGTGTTCATCAATCGGTAAACATTTTTTTTCTATTAATAACTGACTTTCTTGTATGGCTTGTTTAAGCCAGCCCTTCTCTTTAATATCCTCAATCATTTGCGGATATATCTGATATAGATATTCTACATCGGCACTCGCGTAATCGAGTTGCTTAGTTGTTAGTGGTCGTTTTACCCAATCTGTGCGTGACGCTGATTTATCAAGTTCAACACCTGTGTAATGCTGTACCATTGCAGCATAGCCCATTGATAAGCCGTGTCCTAAAAATGACATAACGATTTGGCTATCAATTAAGTTTACTGGTTTACATTGTTGTGTATCTGTTGAGCCTGAATGTAAAAAAACTTCCAAATCTTCTGAGCAAGCATGAAGTACTTTAACAATATCTTTATTGGTAATAAGCTGCCAAAAAGGAGTTAAATCAGCAATGGTGACAGGATCTATAAGTGCAAGTTCGTTACCATCACAAACTTGTAACAAACCCAGTTTAGGGTATAACGTCCTGGTTCTAACAAACTCTGTATCGATTGCTAAAACATCTGCTTTAGCAAGTCGTTCACACAGTAAATTAAATTCTGTTTGGTCTTCTATATATTGGTAATCCATCTTTATTTACGACGTCTTCTAGTACTTTGCTGTTGACGTTGTTGATGCTTTTTAACTGAGCGACGAATGCGGCGACTTTTTGCATTATCCATTGCCTTTTCATCTACTTTTACTTTTGAATTTGTTTCTGGTTTTAAACCAACTAACTTTCTATAGTAATTAACTTCGCCTAATGGCAATTCCTTCCAACCTCCTAATGGCAGTTGGCGTTGCATTTCTAAGTCACCATAACGAACACGAATAAGTCGACTCACCTGAACTTCTTGGCTTTCCCATAGTCTTCTTACTTCACGGTTACGCCCTTCAGAAAGTACAACATGGAACCAATGGTTTCTGCCTTCACCACCTCGGTAAGTAATTTTTTGAAAACGTGCCGGGCCGTCCTCTAACTTAACGCCTGTCCGCAAGGTTTGTAACATAGCTTCGTTAATTTCACCAAACACTCTAACCGCATATTCACGCTCAACATTTTGAGAGGGGTGCATTAATCTATTTGCTAATTCACCATCGGTAGTAAATAACAACATACCTGACGTATTAATATCTAAACGCCCTACAGCAACCCATCGTCCTGTTTCAAGTGGGGGAAGCCTGTCAAAAACAGTAGCCCTTCCCTCTGGGTCTTTTCGTGTACACATTTCGCCTTCTGGCTTGTTGTACATTAGAACCCGACACATGTCATCGCTTTGAGCAGTTAATTTAACTTGGTGTCCGTCAATGCGTATTTGCTCTGTACCTGTGACACGGTCACCAAGAAAAGCCACTTTACCATCAACACTTACTCGTCCTGTGGTAATGTAGCTTTCTATTTCACGTCTTGAACCTTTACCTGCTCTAGCAAGTACTTTTTGAAGCTTTTCAGAGTCTTTAATGGTTGATTTTTGAAAGTCAACTTTAACAGGCTTTTCTTCAATCTTCTTTCCTCTTAGCCCTTGCTTTTTCTTGCCTTTTTCGCCTTTAATTCCAGATAACTTGTCACTGCCTCTTTTGCCGTACTTATTATCTGGTGAATTAGCTTTACCGCTCTTATTCGACTTACTTGTTTGTTTCTCGTTAGACATACTTTATTACTCTGTTACGTCAATAGTCGCTCCCTTGAAGCAAACTTTTGACTCAATGGCATAATTAACTGCTAACAAAGTACTGAATAAGTATTTTTAAGCAGTTATGTGCCATCAAACGGGTTTATACCAACATACTATTTAATAGTTTTGGCTTAGTTTATTTATTTTTGAGGTACAGTCTCAAAGTCTTTAATATAAAGTGCTTACGCACTTAACGTTTTAATATAGTTTCAAATACAAGCCAGGGTTAATTATAATGGCTCACGCTGTTTTATCACTTTATTCAAATGGTGAAGGATCTCCTTCTCCTACACGAATTATTTCAATACTATCATTTGAAAAATCAATGACCGTTGTCGGATGCTCTCCTAAATAGCCACCATGAATAATTAAATCAACTTGATGCTCAAGTATGTCTCTAATGTGTTCAGGATCATTCTCCGTTGTTTGCTCACCAGGCAAAATCAAACTCGTTGACATAATAGGCTCACCTAACTCTGCCAATAATGCTTGTGCAATATTATTATCTGGAATTCGGATACCGATGGATTTTTTCTTTGGGTTTAGTAATCTTTTAGGGACTTCTTTACCCCCTTTTAGAATGAAAGTGTAGGCTCCAGGGGTATTATTTTTTAATAAACGGTAGGCTGTGTTATCAACGGTTGTATATTCAGAAAGTTGTGATAAGTCTTGACATAAAAGGGTGAAATTATGACTTTTATCGATGTCTCGAATAGAACACAACTTTTCTAAAGCTTTTTTATCGCCTAAATGGCAACCTAACGCATAACCTGAGTCGGTTGGGTAAACAATCACACCGCCATCATTAATAATTGACACGGCTTGTTTTATCAACCTGCCTTGTGGGTTATCTGGATGAACATAAAAAAACTGACTCATACATACTCCTTGTTATACGTTGTAAACGATAACGATTGAAATGCTCACACACATGTGTTTAAAGCTTAATCGAAACATTAAGTTTAGTTATTATACGCCTTGAGCAATCATTTTTCCTGTTAAAAATCAGATTTATAACGATTTGGCTCTATTTCAGCCCTATTTTTGATGCTTATTGCCACAGTGACCAAATAGAATTAGCACCTTGCGGTAATGTTAAGTTTTTTCCTAAATCGCTCCATCGACTTGGGTGATGAAAATCTGATCCCAAAGAAGCTAATAAATCGTATTCGTTACAGTAGCTTAACATTAATGACCTTTGAGCGGGATTCATTTGTGGTAGCACCACTTCTAAACCGTCACCTCGCCAAGTTTTAAAGTCTACAATAAGCCTTCTTAACCATTTTGCCGACAAGTCATAGCGAATAGGATGCGCCATAACAGCCGTGCCACCTGCAGCATGGATAACAGATATGGCTGTTTCAATATCGCACCAGTTCGGTTTTACATAAGCTTTTTGTGCTTTACTGCCTTTTTTACCAATGTATTTATCAAATGCTTTTTGCATTGTACTTACATGTCCTTGCTCAAAAAGAACTTTTGCAAAATGCGCTCTGGTGATAGAGCCTTCCCCAGCAAGTGCTTTCGCGTCATTATAGGCATTAGGGAAGCCACATTTTGCTAATTTTTCTCCCATGCTGGTAGCTCGGTCTTCACGTGCTTGCTGCTGCTGTGCTATTAAAGACAACAAACCTTGATTAGTGGTATCTAAGTTTAATCCTACAATATGAATTTCAAACCCTTGCCATGCACAAGAAACTTCAATACCACTGATCAAAGTTAATGGTAGATTTTGTTCTTTAATATAACCTTTTGCTATATTAAAGCCGTCAACGGTATCGTGATCTGTAATGGCTAGCACATCAATTTGATAGTTCACCGCCCTATCTATAAGGGTTGTAGGTGACAAACTGCCATCTGAACAATTTGTATGGCTATGAAGATCTATTCTGGCATGGGAAAAGCCTAAAGGTGTTTTTGTGCTTTCATTGATTAAAAAAGGGAAATCAACTGTTGACAGCTTAGCCATAATAGGGTCTTCTATAGGGAGTGATGTAATAATGTTAATTTTACTGTTAAAGAGTTTAACAGGCTAGTTATTTTTAAAAATGATAAGCCATTAATAAATGAACTTGTACTCAGTAATAAAGGTAATTTAAAACGCGATGACTTTTTCCTTAAGAAAGAAGCTTAACAAGCTAAGCATGAATCCCCTTTGGTGGCACAATTCATTTTAATGGGTTGTGAACATTGCGTATATTAACAATATATAAAAATACTAAGCAAAAAGTTTCATAAACCCGCTCTTAAACAGCGGGTTTTTTATTTATAATTCGATAATTAATGAAGAGAATAACAATGAACAAAGCAAATTTATGGTGGCTTCTTCCTATTCACGCCGGCTGATATATAAACCATTACCAATAGAAAGAATAAAGAAGAAAAATAATGACCTGTTTAAACCAAGAAAATTCATATACTCATGTAACATCAATACTTGAGACTGCCCTTTATCAAAGTGATCCTTTAAGTGTTTACCAATTACTTTGTCAGAACAAGAAAAATAATATTTTATTAGAATCTGCCGAGATTGATAAAAAGCATTTACTAAAAAGTCTTTTACTTACTGATGCCGCATTGAAAATAGTCTGCAAAAAGAATCTTGTTACTTTTTCAGCGCTTAGCCTTAATGGCCAAGAAGTTATTCCTTTTGTTATTTCTCAACTTGAACAACATGCAACATTGACCTTGTCGACAGATAAAAAAGAACTTAGTGCATTGTTTCCTGAAACGCCTGAAGCCTTAGATGAGAAATCTCGTTTAATGGCAACTAATTCATTTCAAAGTTTACGCTTATTTAATAAATTGTCAGAAAAGAACAAACACCCTTTCTCCGTCTTTTTAGGAGGTGCTTTTGCCTTTGATATGATTTCTGTCTCTGAGACCTTGCCCGAAGTTAAAGAGGGTGAAAACACCTGCCCAGACTTTGTTTATTATCTAGCGCAAACACTCGTCATTATTGATCATGAAAAACAGTATACCGAAATTATTGGAAATGCATTTTCTACTAGCACAACAAATAACATTGAGGATAACCCTCATTGCATTAATGAAGTATCAACGCGCGTAAATAGCATAAAACAGTTGCTAAATAACGAGATAAGCGAACAATCTGTTCCACAAGCTAATACTCAAAGTGATAACAAAGTATCGAAGAGTGAAAATACCGTACAAGTTGATATTACCGATCATCAGTTTTGTGAAATAGTAGAACAATTAAAAGAAAACATTCGAGCTGGTGATATTTTCCAAGTTGTTCCGTCAAGAACCTTTTCACTTCCTTGTATAGACGCTACAAGTGCTTATAAGGCCCTAAAGAAAAGTAACCCTAGCCCGTATATGTTTTATTTAAACGATAGTGCTTTTTGCATTTTTGGCGCTTCACCCGAGTCTGCCATCAAGTATCAAAATAAATCGATTGAAGGTGATAGACTGGTTGAGATATATCCTATTGCCGGTACCAGGCCTAGAGGTTTTGATAACCAAGGAAACTTTTCTCTCGATCTCGATAGTAGAATTGAATTAGAACTACGACAAGATAAAAAAGAGTCGGCTGAGCACATTATGTTAGTTGACCTTGCACGTAACGATATTGCAAGAGTTTCAAAACCCGGTACTCGACATGTAGCTGATTTGTTGAAAGTTGACAGGTATTCCCATGTAATGCATCTAGTCTCTCGTGTTTGTGGTACGTTAAAAGAAGAATTAGATGCGCTTCATGCATATCAAGCTTGTATGAATATGGGGACGTTATCAGGCGCCCCTAAAATAAAAGCAACCTCACTAATAAGAGAAGTAGAAAACAAGCGTCGTGGCAGTTATGGTGGCGCTGTTGGCTACATCACAGGGCTTGGTGAAATGGACACCTGTATTGTTATTCGTTCGGCTTTTGTTAAAGACCACAAGGCCTATATTCAAGCGGGTGCGGGTGTTGTTTACGACTCAATCCCACAAGCTGAAGCTGACGAAACACGTCAAAAAGCACAAGCAGTAATCAATGCTATTTTAACGTCTAACGCGAACTTAATATCGACTTCTCATGCTCAAAGTAATCAAGCAACTAATAACGCAACTAGCCAAGTAAAGGGAGCATAACCATGACTAAACTTTTTATGCTCGACAACCTAGACTCATTTACTTATAACCTGGTTGATGAATTTCATTGCTTAGGTTTTGAGCCTATTGTTTATAGAAATACTTTAAGTGCTGAATTTATTTATCAAAAAATAGTGCAACACAAACAAACCACAGGTGAACCTGTGATGCTAGTGCTTTCACCTGGTCCTGGAAAGCCTAAAAATGCGGGTTGTTTAATGGCTTTAATTCAACTTTGTGCAGGAAAAATGCCTATCTTAGGTATTTGTTTAGGCCACCAAGCACTAATTGAACACTATGGTGGAATAGTGAAACGCGCGGATGCAATAGTCCATGGTAAAGCCTCTGCCATAATTCACACGGAAGAAGGAGAATTCTCTGGTATAATCAACCCTTTACCTGTTGCAAGATACCACTCTCTTATTGGTAGCGATATGCCTGAGTGCTTATCTGTAACAGCGCACTTTAATGACCTTCCCATGGCTATTTGCCATGAGAAAGATGCCGTTATAGCCTTTCAATTTCATCCTGAGTCAATATTAACAACGTATGGCACAACATTGTTATCGCAAAGTATTAAATACCTTATAGAGCTAGCACACGGTCTACTTGAAGCGACTGATGTAAAGTACCAAGAAAAAACACAACATTTAAGGAATAAATCATGACCGCTAATCCCCCAAAAAATGCCAATGAACTATTAAATAACTTGGTTGCTGGTAACGATTTATCACAAA
>CAWVWK010000125.1:0-7686 GCA_963933725.1 uncultured Colwellia sp. | reverse complement strand
GCTAAACCATGGCAAACTAGTGCAATCAACAAGTATAAGGATATTACGGTTATATTAGGGATTATTTCATAAACACTGCCTGAAAAGTATACTGTGCTATATGACAATAATATGCCCAAAGTGACAATCGCGGTGGCAAACTCTGCAAATCTTGTTTTAAGCTTTAAGCCAATTCCTATCGCCATCACAAGTATTGCTGCACTACACATTAATAAGGACTTAGAGCCTGCTCCTAATTCATCAATTAGTAGCTGCATCAAATAGCCAAAGCCCGCTAAAGTTAAGGCAATACCGACAATGGTAAGAAGAAAAATACCAAGCATGCCACGCTGTTTGTATGATTGATATATTTTAGTCAAAGGGGAGAACCAATCAAATAATGATGAAAGAGTTGCCTGGAAAAGCATTATTATAAATGATGGTTTAGCTGGTATTGAACCTTCAACTTGGCTATTAATTGCCAGGTCTTCATCGGTTGTTTTAGGTAATAAAGTTTCTGCTATCTTTGATTCATCTAACATTGTAGCAGCGGTATTTTTTTCAATAGAATTGAAAGCATGATTTTGTTCACTATGTTGATGACTATCCTGCGCGGTTAGTTCATTTAATCGAGCTTCAACATGACTTACTCTTTCATTCAATTGAAGTTTTACTAACGCTAGCTCTGATCTTAACGCCTTAACTTCATCACTCATTATCACGTCCTGTAATTTTATTATTTAATATGGCATTGACCTAGCATAACGCTTTGTTAAGTCATTAAGTTATATAACATATTTGTTAATTAACCTCAAATTTTTATATACTTATGTCAATAATGCCAACCAATTATTGCCTTGATATGAGCGTGACTAATATTACATTGAACTCAAGTCCAACTAATGAGCGCAATAGTTTTAAGGTGTCGTAAATTACGCAAGCTTTTGCCAATTATGGACAAAGTAGAGTATTAAATTAACTGATTAAATGATAAAAGCTATAAAGCAATAGACAAATCAGGCTTGTGGATAGGCTTTCTTTAGAACAAAAAAAAGAGCAAGGACAAGGTCAAGAAGAGCGTTGCGCGCAAACCAATACTATCTTAGAAAAGAAGAAACATTTAATTCTCTAAAATGGAAGATGTCCTTTGTTTAACCTTATCGTATACTTGAATGGCATATGCTCATTTTGTAAATTTTTGTAATGAGCACTTTAAAAATATATCACCATAATGGCGCAATCTAGGTTGTAAATCTAAATCCACTCGGCTTTCAATCGTATTACTTTCATAAACGTTATGACAATGTTGTTACTTGAAATTAAGCGTTAAAAATGCTCTCGAGTGTAATTCAAAAACAGTATTTAATTAATTTTATTGTCATAACTTTTTTAATAATAACTCAAAAGAGGTTAAGGTCTTTTTGTCGTCAAAGTCAAAAGCGTATTTATTATGGAAATATAACGTCATGACCAAGTCTTTGTAGCCAAGGTAGCAGGTATAACCATCATGGTCATGCCATGCTAAAAATTGGTCTAGCTTATATTTGCCATCATCTTGCTTTTGACCTTGAGAGATAATTTTATTAAACAAGGTTAGGTACTTATGTAGCTTCATAAAATTGGCATCAAAAGTAGATGGTTTGGTTCGAAATACCTGAAGCAGGTAAGCCACACATTTCGTCGTAAGCCGACTGAAGCGTTAATTGTGCGGTATCGATACTGTGACTTTTGAGTAGATTTTTCGCCTCTGATAGCGACATACAAGTGGCAACGTCTTGCAGCGAAGGCAATGCTGTAAAATTATCTTTAATGTCAGTCACTCCTACTAAATAGTGAGTTGAATCAGCAATACCTATAATGGTGGGTTTGTAATCCATAATTATATCCTCTATCGTCTTTGTAGTTTAACCTTAACTCGATTTAATAAATGCTTCTCTAGCACTATTTGTCCTAACTTCCGAGTTAAATTCATCAGCAATAGGCTAGCTAGTGACACATGAATTTGCCTTTAATTAAGATAAGCGTTCAAGCTAGAGTCAGTCTTATCTATTTGTAAGCAATAAACTTGGTAAAGTTATCTCTTAAAACCGAGTTGTGGCTACTTAATACGAAGAGAACGAAGAAATAGATTACTTAGGGAAGTAAAAATTATATCGCATGATTTATATGGAACAATCTTGTGATGTTATTATTGAAATTTATAAGGCAATAGATAAACCAAGCTTATGGTTATATTTTCTTTAGAACAAGAACGTTACGCCCCACCAATCGGGGCTTAGCAGGGGGAAGATCAGATTTCACTCTATAAAATGTGATCTTTATCTCATTATCTTTCTACTTAATTTCTACAAACCTCGTTGCCACTCTTGTCTTAAGTGCACTGCATTTGGGTGATGCAGAGCCAAGTTTACTTGGTTTAAAAGGGCTTCTTTATCTTTTCCTAAAGTGCCTTTTAGGACTAAATAATTCGAAGCATGATCCGATCTAAAAATGGTTTTTTCTAAATCAAGTGTGCTAAGCAATACCTTCATTTCCATAAAAAGTTGTTGCTGATTAAGTTCTGTAAAAGGATGTTTACCTGCATCACTAAAGGCTTTGGCAAAGCGCTCTTTGCCTAATGGAAATGAAACCACCAAGGTTGATAAGTAATCAGGTTGCGCTTCATTCATTAAATTAGCTGAATTTATCGCATGTTGCTTTGACAGCTCCGGCCCGCCTAAACCATTAAGTATCATTACTGAGCTTTTCATGCCGCTTTGTTTAATTTTTTGTAAGGCTATTAAAGAGCTTTGATATGTTTCGCCTTTGTTTATCAACGCTAGCACTTCATTATCACCGCTTTCACAGCCCACATACATGAGTTTAAGGCCTAATTCAGATAAAGCCTGAAGCTGTTCAACGGTTTTATTTTTAAGGTTTCGAGGCAAGCAGTAGCTTGATACCCTCGTAACCTGCGGCAAGTATTTTTTAATAAGTATTAATATTTCTTTAAGACGATTAAATGGCAGCATCATGGCATCACCGTCAGCTAAAAATACTCTACCGGTTGGCAAACCTGATTGAGCAACAGTGATAATTTCTTGTTCGATAAGGTCGATTTTTTTCGGCTTAAATTTTTTATCATCACTGGTATACATGTCACAGAAAGTACAGTTATTCCAAGAGCAGCCATTGGTTACTTGTAAAATTAAACTTTTCCATTCACTTGGTGGACGAAAAACTGGCTCTACGTAAGAAAGAGGGTACATAATGAAGTTCCAAATTTAAATTTACTGAACACTAAAACGAGAAATTAAACGATAAAGCAACGGCTTAATTTAAAAAGCTTTATAGCCTTTAGCGATATATTTTATTTGCCCAACGGGCTAATCCAGAGGTAACACTACCAAAGTGGTCGCCAATAACAACAGGCACATTAGGTATTTGTTGTTTTATATAATCATTTATCACAGGCGATTTAGCTGTACCACCTGTTACAAAGATAACATCGGGCATACAATTCGCTTGTTTTACGGCAAGTTGCATCAGTTCACCGATATGTTGTAATGTTCTTTCATTGGCTACCTTAAAGAGCTCTCTCGTTAAGTCTATCGATAAGCTATCAAGCTCTGGAAAATTTATTTCATGAACAAGCTTATCTGATAAGTTAATTTTTGCTTGTTCTGCGCCATTTACTAGTTGATAACTTAATTTTTGATCATGCACATCGATAAGGCGCTCAACTAGATGTTTTTCTTTCGCATCATGGCTTAGTTGAACTAAATGACGACGATTTTTAGAACTGTAAAATTCAGTTTGCTCATTGATATTGTTAATGGAAACCGCTTGTCGATAACTGGCAATAGGCATAGGTATACCAGTTTTAAGAAGGCTTTTCATACCTAAGCTTGGCATGATGCCTTGCAACGCAAGTTGAATGTCAAAATCATTACCAGCGACTCTAACCCCCGTATGAGCCAACAAGTGACCCGACCGTTCATCACTCTTTATAAGCTCTGGGCCCATTAAAAGCATCGAACAGTCACTTGTACCACCACCAATATCCACTACTAAAACGCGCTTTTGCGACGTTAAACTCGCTTCAAATTCAAAACCAGCAGCTACCGGCTCAAACTGAAATTCAACATCTCTAAAGCCTACTCGTTTAGCTGCTTTGGTAAGTACATTTATCGCTTGTCGATTACTTTCTTCACCATGCAAGCCTTGAAAGTTAATAGGTCTACCTATGACCGTTTGATTAATTTCATGGCCTAATTGCTTCTCGGTTAGCTTTTTAACATTACCCATCATGCAAGCTACGATATCTTCAAATAATTGAATTTGTTGCGGCTGTAAATCACTTGAGCCTAAAAACGATTTAGGAGACTTTATGTAATAACCCTCTTCAGGGTCTTCAAGGTATTTATCCAAAGCCGCTTGACCGAATAAAAGCCGGTTGTCAATGCCATCAAAAGCTAATTCACGCAAGGAACCTTGTGCTTTTTGTAATTGATTAGAGCGACTCTCTTTATAAGCAACTTGTGCTTCGCCATTAAGCTGTTGATATAACCAATGTGGAATAATGTCTCTAGCAGGCGCATACAGGTTAGATGCGAGGTATTTAGCATTGCCAACGAGTGGTATGATGTGTGGTCTCCCAGCAACACAACTTGCCACACTACAATTTGACGTACCATAATCAAAACCAATCATCTATTACCACCTAGCCATCGAAAAAGGCGCGTAGGATACTGATTAACGCTTTAAGACACAAGTGAATTAATACGCTAAAATACATGGGTGCACACAATACTTACAGAATAAATATAAAGAGAATCCCTTGAAACTTAGTAAAACGAATCAAAAAACTGATAATAACCTGTGTAAAGCATTGACCATTGTTTGTGAAAACTCCTTACATGACATAGAGGGTTTTGTATGGTTAACCCATAGGGCAAATTACACCCATTTTCCTGCCAGCTTAGTTATCACCTGTGTATTTGAAACCGAGGTGGATATAACACAAATGACGCTTAATGATCATGATGAAACACTTAGAGCGAGTATTCAGAAGCAATTATTAAAAATAGGTGTAGTGCTAAAGAATGTGAAAAACCAAGTGCGTTTTGATAGCGAAGAAGCTTGTCATGTTAAACATCAAGGCGATTGGGAATCAAGGCTTGCGTTAAATATAGCTAAACAAAAATTTAATATGAAAAAGTCGAGGTAACGCGTCTACTCATTTCACTTTAAAATATACATAAATAAAATGGCCCAATAACAAAATGTTATTGGCACTTAATGCTAGTTCAAAATTTATAAGCCTCAGCTCTTAACTTCTCGCTTTAACCTTTAATATCCATATTTTAAGGACAATTATCAGCTTGTAAACGGTTTATCCATTCACGAACCAAAGCCACACCTTCTTTATGAGCAACAGCACAATCTAGCTCTGGTATTTTATGGCGTGGAACCGTGGTGTTCATTCTAACGTGTAATTAAGTTGATACCCAGCTTGTAGAACACTTCAATGCGATAAGCCTGATTCTACCAAGAAGCTCACCAAGGCGCTTAGCTAGCCAAGGAAGGTCAAGACATAAGTTAAAAGTAATAGGGTCGCATCAGTTATAAGTTAAGAGCCAACAAGCTTTTGAAATCGAGTTTTCGATATTATCAACAAGCTAGCTTCAAGCGTTCTTAACTTCCTAGCCTTGCTATATGCCTTTTCGTTAAACTGACAGCTTTTAACTTCAAACTTAAAGTGGCAGATGATTTTTAATTGAAATAATATGCTCTGGTCCCATGCGACAACAACCACCAATAATATTGGCACCCGCATTTAACCAATGTTGGCTTGCATTTCCACATTCGCTCGGTGTTGCGGTGCCATGCCACGTTTTATTTGAAGCGTCGTAATCTTCACCTGAATTAGGGTAAACAATAATAAACTTATTAGGACATACAGATTTAATTCTTTCAATAAGCTCGACCATATATTTAGGGTTAGTGCAGTTAACGCCTAGCGCAATGGGGTTACTACTATCACTAAACAAAGCAACACACTTTTCGATTGGCGACCCATCGTTCAATTGTTTACCGTTCATACATGAAAAGCTAAGCCAAGCGGGCATAGATGTTTTTTCTAGCAATGATTTAAGCACACGAGCTTCTTGAATACTCGGAACCGTCTCACAAGCAAGCATGTCAGCGCCTGTTTTTTCTAATATTGCTATTTGTGCTTGGTGGTGATCAGATATAACCTCATCGCTTACACCATAATTTCCGTTATATTCAGAGCCATCTGCTAAATACGCACCATAAGGACCTATACTGGCAGCAATGAAAGGTCGCAAAGAGTTCGCGTTCTCTAGACAGAATTGGTTCACGGCTTGCTCTGCTAAGCTTACTGAACTAAAAATTAAATCAATGGCTTGATCTTTACTTAGGTAGTTTTCACTTGTGTCAGCTTCACTTGAATGAGAAGGGAAGTTGACTTGCATCAAGCCATCTAGGCTGGCTTGGTAACTCGCTGTTATTAGGCATTGCGCACCAGCATTTAAGTAATGTAGGTGTGCTTGAACAATAGCATCGGGATCTGAAACGAGAAGATGAGCGGACCATAATGCATTATTTAAGTCAAAGCCTTGATCTTCAAGTTGGTTCGACATACCACCATCAAGTAAGAGAGGTTTTCCTGCATTTAGATAGTTAACGACTCTGCTTTTATTGATTGACGGGGTGCGCATAGGAGGCCTTATTCGAATTCTTTAACTTGTTTATGATAAGAATACTGACACATTGTGCTATCAATTTATAGTGGTAAAATACCGATATATGAAACAATAATTGATCACCTATAACAATGAACTTTGGTAGGTGAAAACTATTAGAATGGAACATAAAGTGATAAATAACAATGGTGTAAAAACACCTATATTGTATTCTCTAAGAAATTGCCCTTTTGCTATGCGCGCAAGATTAGCAATATTTAAAGCTGAACATCGTGTTATTTTAAGGTCAATACTTTTATCAGATAAACCAGAAAAATTTTTGGCCACTTCTCCAAAAGGAACTGTGCCTGTTTTAGTGCTAGATAATGGATATGTTATCGAAGAAAGCCTTGAGATCATGCTTTGGGTTTTAAAACAAAGTGACCCGAGTAATCTATTATTACGAAATTCAGCAAGCAATTTATCAAATAAATCACCAAGTCATCCACAAAAAAACTTACAAACTAGTAGCCCTATTTATACACAAGATAAATTAGACGAGATGTTATTGTTTATTAATATGTTTGATAACGAATTTAAAACTTGTCTCGAAAACTATAAATGCGCTAAACGTTATAAAGAAGATAATATACAGCTACAAAGAGCGGCTTGTGAGGTATATATCCAACAACTGGAACAAAGATTAAACCAGCATAAATTTCTGTTTTCAGATGAAGAAAGCCTAGCAGATCTTGCACTGCTCCCTTTTTGCCGACAGTTTGCTCGAATTGAGCGTCAATGGTATTTAGCATCGCCTTATCCTCATTTTAAAAAATGGCTAAACAACTACTTACAAAGCCCTTTTTTCACCAAGGTTATGGCTAAATTTCCAATTTGGGAGCCATCAGCTGAGGTCACATACTTTGGTAAACTTGAATAATTTAATTAGTTAAATTTCTTGTTATAGCCTCATAATAAATTTTTCTTTAATTTGTATGTTTGCTTCCCTATTGAAAAA
>CAWVWK010000124.1:0-7739 GCA_963933725.1 uncultured Colwellia sp. | reverse complement strand
CACGAACATAATCTGGACCACGCCACCCACGTATTTTAATTTTTCCTGCATGTTGATTAATAGAACCCGCTAATGGTTCTCCTGCTTCAACAATTTCAATAAAGCCTTCTTCAAGAGGTAAGCCTCCAACGTGATAAGAAGCTAAACTCTTATCACTACTTTGTCCTAAATCGCCCATGCCACGAATGGAAGAAACTGGTCTTATATAGTCATACCAACCTTTTATACCCCACGCAGTTACTGCTGAATCATGCATGGCACCACCCAACATAAAGTAACTTTTTACATCCCACTCTAACGCGCCCAATATGTCACCTTCACCGGCAAAACGTTTGATTAGGTTTGCATCATCATTAACTTTATTCAAGATAGTAAACCAATGGCCAGGTGGCGTTTCTGAATCGGGGCCGTCTGCCCAAAACTCTGCTAACACACGTGTGTAATCACCTCTTGGTACTATCTGAGGCTCGTAAGGTTCATTAGTAATTGGATTTAACGCGTGACCCATGCTCGGATCTCCGCCTTCTAATGCATTATAAAACCCTCTCAATTGAGCATGATTTTGTGGGTAGCTTTGAATATTAGTGTTACCAATAGCACCAGGTGAAATATCCCACATAACCCCATCTGAGGGATCTAAATGAGATGACCATAAAGCAACCAAAGCAAATCCCCATTTATATTCATCTGAGCTTTCTCCACCATTGATAATATCTAACTGAGGTGGTTCACTAGGATCGTGATAAACCACATAATCGAAGTTATCTCGTTGATACACTTGTTTATCACTTTTAGATAAGGCAAAAGGAATTACCTGGCCCCATTCGGCTCCTAAAAATTCGGGTGTGTTGTTGCCAATAACATTACCACTTTGATCTATAAAGTTGTCAAATGAGAGTGGCTGCCATCGATTGAAATCAGTAATATTTGGATTCCCCCCTAATAAAGGTGAAAGTGCCTCATTTACGGGGCTATAATTTACATTAGCATAAAGGTTTTCTTCATTTGAGCCGTCTTGCAAACCAAAATCAATCATACATTGTGCTATATGGTTACCTAATGCAGCAGGAGAGTTATCACTATAATCTGTTGATATTTTCGCCGTGTCGTAATTTAGATCCTGCATTAATTGGTCGTAATCAGCGAGAATTTTTTCAGCCGCAGGTGACTGGGCAAAACGGTGTGTTAATAAACGGTAACTAGCAAAGCTTAAGGCTTCATTGCGGGCAGCAATGACATCTTCCACTTCAGCCAAGCTGCTATGAGAACAATTAAAGTCGCTCACAGTGCGACCTAACAAGAAAGGTTTTGCTACATCATCATAAGCTGCCCACGCGTCATACATAACAGCAGACACATGAAACAAATTACGTGAATGTACAGTAGGTCGGGCGTAATCTGTTCTTATAGATTCTAATAACAAATCATTCCATTGCCTTGCAATTGACGGATTTACATCCTCAGTCAATGGCTGTTCAACGACAATTTCTTTATCCTCTGATGGTTTTGTGCTATCACCACCACAACTAATTAAAAAACAAGGTAAAACTAAAAGGAGGAATGTTTTATTCACGATATAATCTCAATCATATAAATGTTAAATGCGGTTTAGAAAATTTAGCTCTAAAGCGTAAAGCTCTATTGCTTGCTAATTTAATAATCACATTAAATGTTCTGTTAACAGTAAACCTAATTTGAAAGCATTTACCGTTACAATTATTGTTGGAAAGTTAACACTTGGTCTACAGTAATGTTTGTAAACTCACTAACTATGCCATTTGGCCAAGTAACTTTAATGTCAACTGGCTGACCATCTTGTGCAAAACCAAAATGTGCTTCAACTGCATTCATAGAAGCAAAATTTGTATTTATTCTTAACTCTTTTGTTTGCACTAAACCTGTTGATGAGGTGACTTCTATTTTTGCTCCTAAAGCCTGGGTATTGGACGTATTTCCGTCAAGTTGGATGATTAAATAATGGTGCCCTGGCGTCAGGTCATTACGAAAATAACTCGCTCTTCCATCGTTATTTGAAGTAATGATGTCTATGTCTCCATCTCTATCAAAGTCATTACAACTGATACCACGCCCTTGTTTTACTTCATTTACCTTTACCACTGCTGCAGACTCTATAAAAGTGCCATCACTTTGTTGTAAATAAAACCTCGATATATCATCTTGATACTGAGTATAATCAATACCTGATTGTCCCCAACCATTGACATGAAAAATGTCCAATAGACCATCATTGTTAAAGTCAGCAAAGCAAGCTGCCCATGCCCATCCGCCGTCATCAACGCCTTTTACTACAGCACTATTTCTAAAGTTACCTTCACCATCATTAATATATAATCGATTACCGTTATAGCTTTCTGATTGATTAATTTCTTGAGAGCTATTTTCTTTTTTATAAATACTAGTTACATACCAGTCCATATCGCCATCATTATCAATATCTCCTACAGCAGAGCCCATGCCAAACTGATCGTTAATACTTTCTATATTTGTTCGGGTAAATTTATTACCGTCATTTCTGAGTACTTTCGTTTTACCTGAGTCTGATACCAGTAATAAATCTATATCCCCATCGTTATCAATGTCACTTAAGCTGGGTACAAAAGATGTATCAACACCCTTTTTTAAGGTTTGTGCTTGATATAATTCGTCCATGCCCCATTCAGTGCTAATATCAACAAATTTAATTACACCATTTTCGCTATCATTTCGCCAAACTATCTCTAAACTTCTGTCACTGTCAAGTGGGTTTCCCCAGTGACTTATAAACATATCTAAATCACCATCATTATCTATGTCGCCAAAACTGGACGAAACAGAGTTAGCCGCTTTCATTATGAGACCCGCACTGATTGTAATATCGGTAAACGTACCATCTTTATTGTTTTGAAACAGATAATAAAGATCACGATCAACCGCACCAACAAATAGATCTAACCATCCATCCCCATCAATATCAGCAAATGTAGGTCCTGATCCTTTAACGCCAGAAATAGCAACACCCGCATCACTCGCAACTTCTACATAAGTATTATCACCTTGATTTTGATATAATTTATTCACTCCGTCGCTACCTGCAATAAAGTATATATCTAAATCATCATCGTTATCATAATCAGCAACCGCAACACCTGCGGAGTACAACATTGCCTCTGTTAAAAATTGTTGAGGTTCGTGTGCATGATTAACATTAATATCCAATGCACTTGCTTGATTTGAAAAAGTAAGTACCGCTTTTTCACTGACTGTTGGAGTAGTTGGTGTTGGTGGAAGCGGTACTGTAGTTTCACCGCCACCTCCACCGCACGCGGTTAGCCCAATAGATAAAAGTACGAGGGTTAAATACATATTGAGTTTTTTCATTCAAAGCCTATTTTTTCTTTTAAAACTAATTATAAATCACTAAATCGATTTAAATATTCTCGATGATCTGGAAAAAGTTTATCAACCACTTTAACACAATATTCTTGCGCTTGAGCATGATGAGTTAAATCGTTGTTATGTTTCAATGCTTCTTCTGGATATAAACCCATTCCTGCTAGAATGACATACCATGAGGGCCTAAGATAAGAGAGCGAATCTCCCTGTCTTTCAAGTTCTTCTTCAAATTTTTCAGGATTACCCCACGCATTGAGTAAAGCGGATAAGTTACTTGAAATATTAGTGTTTTCTCTGCATTTCTTCCAGTACGCTGAATTACTTTTACTATTAACTTTATAATGCGTAACGATATAATCACGTATACCTTCAATCATATTATTAACTTTATCATTGAATAATTTCTGCTGTGGCACTTGTTTTTTACCCGTGGTGTATTGCTCTATAAATTCTTCTAACGTGAATTGAACTAACATTAAAGACGTCGCTTCTAGCGGCTCAATAAAGCCCTGAGAAAGGCCAATAGCTAAACAGTTTTTATGCCAATGTTTTTCTATTCTACCCACCTTCATTTTTAGGTGTTTAACCTTAACATCTTCTTGGTCACTAATATTAAGGTGTTGTTTCAATTCTTTTTCTGCCTGTTCGGCGCTAATAAAATCTGAGCTATAAACATACCCATTACCATAACGGTTTGTTAAGGGGATTTCCCAAGCCCAACCATTTGATAATGCCGTAGAACGTGTACTAGATAATATTGGAGTATTAATATCTTTAAGAGTTTGAATTGCAACAGCACTGTCATTGAATAGATTGTCTTTGAATGAAATAAATTTACTGTTGAGTGCTTTTTGAATTAATAATCCACTAAAACCTGTACAATCAACAAACAAGTCAGCGGCTAAATTACCATTATTAGTTGTAACGAGGGCACTTACCTCGCCAGTCTCACTTAATTCCACCTCATCAATATCGTCAATAATATTTATTAATCCATGTTCTAAACATTTTTTCTTCAAAAAAGAGGCAAGTAAACCAGCATCAAAATGATATCCATAATCAATATCTAAGTTTTGATATGTTTCACTAATGGGGGCTTTACACTTTTGGGCTATTTGAGTATTTATAAAATAATAGTCAGGATGAGCATTACGGCGCTCTCCTCGGCTTTGTTCATTAGCCACATTAAAAAAAAGCTCACCTGTTTCAATATCAAGGGGAGAGAAAAAAGGATGAAAGTAACTTTTATACTCTGGTGTTTCAGACCAGTTAGGAAATTCTATTCCTGACTTATAAGTGGCATTGCAGCTTGGCATCCACTCATGTTCAGCAATATTTAATTTTTTAAAAAACTGCTTAAGGTAAGGTGTAGAACCTTCACCAACGCCAATAGTACCAACATTACTCGATTCAATTAACGTAATTTTTGCTTTTGGCCAACTATGCTGTAATAAACATGCTGACATCCAGCCAGAAGTACCACCACCTGCTATTACGACTTTATTAGGGGACATAGGTAAACTACCAGAATTGAGTTTTACATTAAATAAAATAACTTGGAGCACATTGCTGTGCTCCAAGATTTTTCAACGATTAGAACTTAAAGTTCATGCCTACGTAGAAACGACGGCCGTTTTCAGCTTCACTCGTAACAGCTCTAGAGCCATTTTGAGGATGATCTATAACATCACCGTTTTGAATCAAATAATTACTAAATATTTCATTCGTTAAGTTAACAGCTTCAACTTTTAACGTAATGTTGTCTGTAACATTGTAAGAAACTTGCGCATCTAAACTTGCACTATCATTACGGAATTGTGGGCCAAACTCTGTTAAAGCAACAAAGTAATCATCACGCCATGTATAAGCTACACGAGCAGTGAAGTCTTCATTTTCATAAAAACCACCAACGTTGTAAGCGGTTTCAGAAACATCAGGAAATTCAACCTCACGGCTAACTAAAGCAGCACTTGGATCATTGACACCGTCGTCGATTAATACAGCTTCTTGAATCTGGCCAGGTGCTGCATCAACATAGGTATAATTGAAGAAAGCGCCAAAACCATTATCAAAGTTATGGGTGAGTTGGAATTCTAGACCTTGGTAATCAGTATTTCCGCCGTTTTCAGGACGAGATATTTGATTAAAGCTAACACCATCAATTACATCTGCAACTGTATTATTGAAGATAAAATCAGAGATATCTTTCTTAAACCAAGTTAAAGAAACTAAAGAAGCTTCATCAAAGTAGTATTCTAAACCAATGTCATACTGATTAGCTTTTACCGGTAATAAATCTGGGTTACCGGCTGAACCTCTACCTGTTTCAGGTGTAAGGTTGAATGCAGGCGCTAAGCTAAACGGTGAAGGACGAGTTAATACTTTAGCAGCAGACATACGTAAAATAACATCTTGACTTACGTCATACGCAAGGTTGATGCTAGGTAATAATTCATCATAGTCATTTTCAAAAGCTAATGCGTTACCCGCAGCATCAAAACCTGAAGTATCTGAATCAGTTCTTGCGTAACGTAAACCAATGTTACCGCGGAAACCGTCACCACTAAAGTTAGCCATTGCATATAAGTTGGTAATCATTTCTTCGATTACAAAGTTAGCTAAATGTTGTACTGAACCTACGTTTTTACAAGCGCCTTCTGGTGAAGCATTACACTCTGGTAAAGCAGCAAAATAATCTCTAAGTAAGCCTTCATCTGGATCAAAGTAACTTTGTGCAGTTAAAGAGTTACCTGAGTGACTAGGATTTAACATTGCGCCTGACCAAAAATCAGATGCATCTCCAAAACTAGAAGCTCCACCAATATCATCACGGATACGGTATTGATTAAATTCACGGTCTTTAATTTTTGCACCAAATTTAATTGACTCAATAGCACCCAAGTCAACTTCAATTGTAAGATCACCTTGTAAATAGGTTTCTTTGTCTTCTGTTGTTTGTTTTTGATCAAAAATTGACACTAGAGGAAATTCATCACCTGGATTAGTTAACCATGGGTTAGCACCAGTAAAATCAATAGCAGGACCATGACTACTTGGGTTAGGGTTTGTAAAATTAATTCCTACACGCTCATCATTTGCACCAGCATAAAATTCAGTAAAGAAATCATTTATGTCACTCTCGCCTTTCGTCGTACCAAATTGTAAATGAAGTTGAGTCTCATCATTTATTTGATAATCTATATCAAGATCTAATACTTGTGTTTGTGCTCTTGAACCATCACGATAAATATTATCATAAGCCAAAAATGGTGCCCAACCTGGTTGTGCAGCATTACCGGTATAATTTAATTCGGTAACATAACCATTTTCAACACTACCTTCACGGGCATTTTCTGCGCCTACGAATAAACCTCGAAAAGGAATACCGATTAAGTTTGAGTTAGCATTATCAGCTTTCAACTCAGATGTTAAATAATGTAGTGCAATATCTAAATCGTCATTTGGACGATATTGTGCTGTTATATCAAAACCTGTTCTTTCACGTTTTTGCTTAAATACCGCAGAGCCCACACCCCATGGTGTAGAACCTTTTTCAGGACCAGGGTTACCAACGCCATCTGTTGATGGTGCAGAAAGGCCTGGTTCAATACGTGAAATGCCTGGGCCAAACCAACCGAAATCACTCTCTTGAGAATGACGTTCTACAGTTCTGTTTTGTAAAGAAGCAGCAACAACAACACCAAACGATTCATCGTCATTGTTCCAGTTATATAATAATGAACCTGATGGGTCCCATTTTTCTGGGACATCTGAATACTGACCTTCGATAGAGCCCGCAAAAGTATTACCATCCATATCTAAAGGACGACGTGTATTTACAATTACAGTACCACCTAAGCCACCTTCTTCTATATCAGCTTGAGGAGACTTATATACTTCAACAGAACCAACCATTTCAGATGCTAATAGTTCGAAGTTAAAGTTACGGCCTGTTTGGTTTAAAATAAACCATTGCGCTGTACCAACAGCTTGACCGTTAAGTAAAGTAACGTTTTGTGATGGTGAAAAACCACGAATAGTAACACCTTCACCTTCACCAAAATCTCTATTCACGGTAATACCAGGAATACGTGCTAATGTATCTGCAACGTTTTTATCTGGGAACTTGCCGATATCTTCCGCAGAAACAGAGTCTACAATTGCGTTAGCAAAACGCTTTGCATTTAAGTTAGCTTTAACAGAGCCACGGATACCCGTAACCTGAATGACTTCAATGTCTTTATCCGCTTTTTCTTCTTCGGCAGCCATAACCATTGGTGCAGTAACACCAGCTAGGATTAATGAGATTGAACTCGCTAATACGCCTTTTTTAAATTTTTTAGATG
>CAWVWK010000123.1:0-7771 GCA_963933725.1 uncultured Colwellia sp. | reverse complement strand
AGAAGAATTACCGAGACAGGCACATTTAAAAAAAACATTAAGGAGATCAATCAACTCTAGCTAAATGTAACTAAGTTGATGTAAAATGTACCGGTCGCTTATCAAAGCACTAAGTTAGTTGAGCTTCTCTGGTAGAAAGGCAGATTAACTTTTCATTTGATAAGTAACCACATACATAATAAAACTTAGGGAATTATCATGAATTCATTTATTAAAAGGCCTGTAGCCTTGTGTGTACAATTAGCGTTACTCACAAGCATAGGTTGGTCAACTGTAACTAACGCAGCAGAAAATGAAGCAAAAGATGACAGCGGCATTGAAGTTATCAATGTTACTGCACGTAAACGTGAAGAAAATATTAAAGATGTACCTATTTCAGTTTCAGCATTAACCCCTCAAAAATTAGCAGTGCTTGGTTCTTCAGGCATGGATGTTCGAGCATTATCTGCAAAAGTACCGAGCTTACTTATTGAATCGTCTTTTGGACGTACTTTTCCTCGTTTTTATGTCCGTGGTTTAGGTAATACCGATTTTGATTTACTCGCTTCTCAACCGGTCTCATTAATTTATGATGACGTGGTTTTAGAAAACTCTTTAACCAAAGGCATGCCAATGTTTGATATTGAGCGTGTTGAAGTACTTCGTGGCCCACAAGGTACGCTTTTTGGTCGTAATACCACAGCTGGTATTGTTAAAGTTCAATCTAAAAAGCCTACCCAAGATTTTGATGCCACAGTATCTGGTTCATATGGTAGTTATGGTTCAACAGATTTACGTTTAGCTGTGGGTGGTGGTTTAACAGATACTTTATCAGCTCGCGTGGCATTTTTAGACCAAGGTCGAGATGACTGGATTGATAACAAAGCACCTGGCTTTGAAAAAGAAGATGAGCTTGGTGGTTATAGTGAAACGGCCGGTAGACTTCAATTATTATGGGAACCAAGTGACAAGTTCAGTGCTTTGTTTAACTACCATTTCCGTGATGCAGATGCAGATGCTCGTGTATTTCGTGCAAATATTATTAAGCCAGGTTCAAATGATTTAGTTGATGATTTCGAGCGTGATGTTGTTTACCAGGATGCTGCTTTAAGAAATAATCAAACCATTGAAATGAATGGTTCTAGCTTGAAGCTTGATTATGATTTCGGTTCTCATACAATTACATCGGTTACAGGCTATGAGTCTGCAGAAATGTTTTCAGTAGGTGATATTGATGCGGGTTATGGTGCTGCTTTCTTACCTGACTACATGGGACCTGGTTTTATACCGTTCCCATCAGAAACCGGTGCAAAAATGCCAGATCACTCACAAATTACACAAGAAATTCGTTTTGCGAGTAACGATTTAGGGGCATTGAATTACCAAGTTGGCTTCTTTTATTTTAATGAAGATCTCACTATTCATAACTTAAGTTTTGATACTCTAGCTGGCGGTGTTCAAAACGGCATTGCAGTTCAAAACATGGAAACCGAAGCATGGGCTGTGTTTGGCTCAGTGGATTATAAGATATCAGACAAAGTAAATGTAAACGTAGGTCTTCGTTATAGTGATGATGAACGTGTTTGGGATGGTACTTTAGTTCAGTCTCCTTTTGGCGCTCCAGGTTTTAGTGAAAATGCTACTGTTGATGATTCTCAGGTAAGTGGTGATATTAGTGTTAACTACGTTTGGACAGATGAAACAAACCTTTATGCACGTTTAGCAAAAGGTTATAGAGCGCCAAGCATACAAGGTAGAAGCTTGTTGTTTTCAGCTTCTCACACGACAGCTGATTCAGAGCTAGTTACTTCTATAGAAACGGGTTTTAAATCAACAATGCTTGAAAATACAGCTCGTTTAGATGGCTCTGTTTATTATTATGTAGTTGATGATCAGCAGTTAACGGCAGTTGGTGGTACAGGTAATGTGGCTAGTTTGTTAAATGCCGATAAAGCGGTAGGTTACGGCTTTGAATTAGACTCTGAGATTTGGGCTACTGATGATTTAGTGTTTGGTGCAAGTTTAAGTTACAACCACACAGAGCTTCAAGATGATACTATTTCGGTTGACGGTTGTGGTGGCGGTAATACCAATAATGGCAAACTGTGTACTATTACTGATCCTTTAGCTCAAGACGGTCGTGTTCTGATTGATGGTAATTCTTTACCACAATCTCCAGAGTGGATCGGTAACTTCAGCGCTCGTTGGACCCAAGAAATTGGTGTAGGTGAATTGTATATCTACACAGATTGGTCTTATAGAAGTGAAGTTAATTTCTTCTTATATGAGTCTAAAGAGTTTACTGGTAATGCATTGATGGAAGGTGGTTTACGTGTAGGTTACACGTGGGACACAGACAGTGCTGATTACGAAGTTGCTGTTTTTAGCAGAAACATACTTGATGAAGAGCAGTTAACTGGTGCTATCGATTTCAATAACTTAACAGGTTATGTGAATGAACCGCGCTTTTATGGGGTAGAGTTAAAAGCGAATTTCTTCTAATAGAAAATCGTTAAGATGAGAAAAAGGGCTAACATTTGTTAGCCCTTTTTATTTAGTTATTGTCTGGCGTTACCCGATGATATTGTTTATAAAATACTTTCTAGAGTTAATATCATCATATCTTTAAAAGTGGTTTCGCGCTCTGCAGAAGTTGTTTGCTCACCTGATTTAATATGATCGCTTACCGTTAAAACAGTAAGTGCGTTTTTACCGTATTCAGCAGCAACACCATATAAACCAGCTGCTTCCATTTCTACGGCTAAAATAGCAAGTTCTTCCATTGTTTTGAATAATTCTGGCTGTGGCGTGTAGAATAAATCTGCCGTAAAAATATTACCAACATGTACAGGCATATTCATTTTTTCAGCCGTATCAACGACCTTTTTCAATAATGAAAAATCAGCACAAGCGGCAAAATCTAAATTGTTAAATCTCATTCTGTTCACGTTTGAATCAGTACTTGCCGCCATACCAATAACAATATCACGTACTTTGATATCATCTCTTACCGCACCGCAAGAGCCGATACGAATGATGTTCTCTACACCGTAGTCTTTATAAAGCTCCGTTGCATAAATTGACACGCTTGGAACGCCCATACCAGAACCCATCACAGAAATCGCTTTGCCTTTATAAGTGCCGGTATAGCCAAACATATTACGTACGCTAGTTACACACTTTGCATCATCTAAAAAAGTCTCAGCAATATATTTTGCTCGAAGTGGATCACCTGGCATTAGAACTGTTTTGGCGAAATCGCCTTGTTGCGCTTCAATATGTGGGGTTGGCATAATAGTTAACCTTCTTTTGTTAATAGTCTTAGGGTCTGTTGAACTTTCATTTTAGCCTCTGCTATTGGCTAGTTTTTAAGGTAACAAGACGTAAATATTGCTATGTCGTTATTCTACTTTAACTGTTTTCTAACGATGTTAGGTTGAAAAGTAGCCATAGCCCTTAGGGTTGCTTTGAAAAAAGTTACTCTTTGTTGGTTAAAAGTACATTTGGCACAACCAAACACTATATTAAGCACTTCGATTAACTTCTTTTTCAAGAGCAACAGAGCTGTAAACTGAAAGGTCAACAGCCCCTAGTAAGTTTCAAGCCAGAAATGATGAAATCAAACTGCTATCAAGGGTAATTTACTGCTAAATAATGATTTATTGTAAACAATAAGGGTAGTCGAATTTTGTTATTTTACTCTACTTTGTTTTTCACATTGAAGTATCAAAAATGAGCATCAACTTGGCTCTATTGATTATTTTTAAGAGCTAATAAATTTTGCTTCTCTTGATCTGTTAAAAAACTCATTTCAACAGAATTACGCTGTAATGTTGATATTTGCTCTTTAGAGAGTCCCAATACATTCTCGGCTAGTTGATATTCGTGTGTTAATTCAATATTCTCTACAGCAGGGTCGTCTGTGTTTAGGCATACTGTAAGGCCATGTGCTAAAAAGGTTTTAACAGGGTGGTCTTCAATGCTTTCTAAGGTGCCGGTTTGAATGTTTGAAGTTAAGCAAGACTCAATACTGATATTTTTACTTAACATATAATCGAGTAATTTGGGATCTTGGGCACAACTAACACCATGTCCGATACGTGTTGCGCCAAGTTTATCTATAGCATGCCAAACACTTTCTGGACCTGCAGCTTCGCCAGCATGAACCGTTACGTTAAGCCCTGCGTCACGAACTTGGTTAAAGTGACTTTCAAATAAATGCCCGGGGAAGTTATATTCATCTCCAGCTAAATCAATTCCTACTAAGCTGTCTTTACAGGTAAGTAATGCGTTTAGTTCTTGTTGGCATTTATCAACGCCAAAAGTTCGGCTCAAAATACCAATTAAATTCACTTTAGTTGCAAATTCATTGCGACCTAGATTAATACCTTCTATTAGTGCTTCAACAACTCCTGTAACAGGTAATTTGTTATTCATGGCCATGTAATAAGGTGAAAAACGTAATTCAGCATAATCAAGCTTTGCATTGCTCGCGTCTTCAACATTTTCATAGGCTATACGAACCACATCATCGAGTGATGAAATAACTTTAACTCCCCAATCTAGCTTGGCTAAAAAGGCGAGTAGATTAGGCTCATTATTAGTGATTTGTATATGCGGAATAAACTGCTCGAACGATGACTCAGGGAGTGCAATGTTGTTCTTTTCGGCAAGTTGCCAAATCGTTTTTGGACGGATATTCCCATCTAAATGTCTGTGTAAATCAATTAACGGTAATAGTTTGTTATACACAACACTTCTCCTTAGGCTATTTAGAATGATAACGTCACTGAAATTGGACAGTGATCACTTAATGTTTGAGAAAGTTTCCTCGTGTATTCAGGTGTAAAAACTAATTGGCTAAACGAATTTTTTTTATACAATTCCTTAGCGCTTGGATTAAAAATAATGTGATCAATATAATCTTTATAATACCCGCCCCAGCAATTTGAATTAACCGTTGTTGTAGGAGTCCAGAGCGCTTCATTCCCTTCGTCGTCTAATGCTTGCCATAAGCCTTCGTTTTCGGCATATTTTTTTTCAATATCTTTAGCGAAACGTCTGTTAAAGTCTCCCACAATTAAAAAGGGAATATCTCTACTTGCTTGTTCATCAACCCAGTTTTCTAGTGGTGTAACTTGCTTACTTAATGTAGAGCAAGCATGTTTTCTTTTTCTTTCACGCTCATTTGTGGCAGGCATTGCAGCAACACTCTTTTTATCAAGGGGGGCCGCAAAACATCCAGATTTCAAATGTACGGCGAGTAATTTAAGTACGTTACCATTTCTAGACATGGTGATATCCATTCCGTGACGAACTCTACCTACATCTAAGGCTTTATACTCGATCGCCTCTACCTCGAGCTTCGCAGATTTTTTTATTGCAACCCCGACGCGTTGTACCCAATCTTTTGTGGAAAAATAATAGTCATACTCATCGCCAAAAACTTTACGAGCCCACTGCTCATTTTCAACTTCTTGCAGAGAGATAACATCGGCATTAAGCGTTTTTGCATAACTTGCCAGTTGTTCATAATCACCACTTGTACGCTTATTATATTCATGGGAGCTAAGCCAAGCTATGTTCCAAGAAGAAACCTTTAAATCTTGAGCAACACTTGTGTTAGGTATAAGCAAGTTAAGTAGCATTATTAAAGCGTAAATAGTGCTCGATTTCATTGTTGTTTCCCTTGTTTATGTGTTAAAAAATAGTGCATGGTAATTATCCTAACCTAAAATATATAAGGTTAAACCTTAATGATAAAACTTAATGATAAAACTTATATAATTAAATTATTTATTAACCATTTGGTCAGGAAATGTTGTAGGATGCAACATTACATAATTTCAGTATAAGAAACAACTCTTAAGAATAAAAATTTATTGTAATGTAAATCATATTAACATGTTGTAGTGATAGGAATGTCTAACCAATTTTATAATAGGTTAGCAATACATACTATTTAAAGATAGTTATCAACTAATAAAGCGTCTATTAATTGAACTGATAGAGCAAAAGGATATTTATGAACTTCATCTCCAAAGGTCTGCTTTTTATTTTTTTTTCGATGTCATTAGTCGCGATTGCAAATGGTGACAGCCATATTACTTTACAAGGCCAATGGGTAACCGAGCCTGACGGTCGAGCGATGTTAGACCCTCAAACATCAGGTCTAAAAGCATGGCGAGGTAAATTTATATCGCTGTCTGATGCCAGTGCAGATAAGTCCCAACAAAAGCAGATACATATTATAGATGGAAGTAATGGCGTTTTAAGTGAAATATCACTTCCTATTAAGCTATCTAAGCGTGTTAAACAAAGCTGTTTTTCCCGTTATCTTGCTGATACTCCTGACTTAGAAGGGCTAGCAGTTGATAAAAAAGATGATAAGGTTTTTTATGTTGTAACAGAAGATGCGCGTATTGGTGGAGATTTATCGGAAAGTTGTCAAAAGCGCTTCAAAAATACAGGATCTACTCCTTATCCCACATTACTGCTCAGGTTGGCACTACAACCAGATAATACCGTTTTAATTACCCATGTAAGACCGATTCAATTTCACCCTAGCTTTAAAGTTGGTAATTTCTCAAATGATGGTATTGAAGGCTTGGCGACCGGAAAAGATGACACTCTATATTTAGCGCTAGAAAAAGATAGTCATGAAAAAGCACGTATTTTTACAATTACAATAACAAAAGAGTTTTGGCAATCAAGTGATTTTATACCTGTTGAAGATCCAGGTTTTTTTACGCCATCATTTACCAAAGGTAATCATCCCATTAACGGATTGGATTATTTAGCGGTAGAAAATCACCCAGGTTATTTAATTGCAGCAGCAAGAAATGATGACCAATTATGGATTATCGATATAGCTAAAACGAAAGCGACAAAAGTCGTCTCGCTTGAATTTTTAGCACCGACGGGGATAGATGATGGTAGTTGTAACGCTTGGGATGATTTAAATAATACATCTTTGGAAGGAGTTGCTGTTGAAGGAAATTTGATATGGCTTATCAATGATCCTTGGAAAAAGCACTATAAAGCTAATATCTTGTGTGAATCTAATGCTGAGAAGTTTAAAAGTTTCTCGCCGCTTATTTTTTCTTTACCCATAGACCCAAATTGGATGAACTAATTTGTTATAAACTTTCATAACAATTGACTTAATTCATCGACTTTATAGATATGGCTGTCTAGAAAAATGCTAATTACTATTGGTTAAAGGTTTACCTGTTTGGGTAAACCTTTTTATTATGTGGCGACCCGAATAATTTGCTTCCAAAATATGCCAGTCTTGATAGTTCTGCCTGTCCGAATAGAGCGGTTTTAAAAATATGCCTGTCTTGATAGTTCTGCCTGTCCGAATAGAGCGGTTTTAAAAATATGCCTGTCCTGATAGTTCTGCCTGTCCGAATAGAGCAGTTTTGAAAATATGCCTGTCTTGATAGTTTTTTCATTAGAGCTACGGTAAAGGATGGCCATTCCTTGCTTCTAACAATCTATACCAATCTTCGTGTTGATAATCGATAGTCAATGCCACTTTAGCCTCTTTTATGCGGCTAGGAGTTGTAGAGCCGATAATAGGGTGTATTTTAGCAGGGTGCTTTAATAGCCAAGCTAGAATAAGTTGCCAAGGATAACAGTTGTATCTTTTTGACTGTAATGCAAGTTCGGCGTTAATTCGCTGACTATCTTGCTCTGTAAATGTATTGCCCCATGCTTCGTAAACTACACCACCTAAAGGGCACCATGCAATAGGAGTTATCTTTCTTTGCTGGCATTGATCTAACGT
>CAWVWK010000122.1:0-7832 GCA_963933725.1 uncultured Colwellia sp. | reverse complement strand
TGAGTTTTCAAGCACCATTGCGCCAGCTCTATCCAAGCCTGCTGCTGCTTCTACTGTTTTAACCATTACCATTGGTGCTGGATAATGCTTACCAGCTTTTGCTGCTATCATACCTTTACATGTAGAGAAGGTCATAATGGTTTCTTGTGGGCTTAAGTCTAGTGGTGATAGTTTAGGTTGACGCTTTGCACGCCAGTCTAACTTGCCAGCAATCGCCAATTTCAGCATGTTAATTGCTGAAGCTTTAAGTTTTTCAGGTGCTACAACAGCATCGACTAAGCCTGCTTTTAAAGCTGAATCTGCTTTATGAGCCTTGCCAGTAGACATCCATTCAATAGCATTATCTGCTCCAATAATGCGTGGTAAGCGAACTGTACCACCAAAACCTGGCATTAAACCAAGTTTCACTTCTGGTAAACCAATACTTGCACTGGTATCTGCAATTCGATAATCACATACTAGGGTCATTTCACAACCACCGCCAAGTGCAATGCCATTAATGGCTGCAATAGTTGGTAACTCAAGATCTTCAAAAGCGTCAAATACATCTGACGAACTCTTTACCCATTCAACAAGTGATGCTTCTGATGCTTCAAATGCGCCAGAGAACTCTGTAATGTCTGCGCCAACAATGAAAGTTGATTTTGCGGAAGTTACCACAACACCTTTTGCTTCAGCGCAATTTTTTATTGCTTCAATAGCGGCTTTATAATCGTCAAAAGTTACGCTATCAAATTTATTAACGGAACCGGCTGCATCGAATCTTAGTTCTAAAATGCCACCCTCTAATAGCTGAACGCTTAGGCTTTTGCCTTGATATATCATACTTGGTCTCCTTCACCTAAAGTGGTGTTGATGTTTGATGATGTGTAATAATAATTTTATTAAGGATGATTCTGCCTTGAATACCATTGAATAGCAAATTTATTTAAACATGCGTTTAAATCGGCTGTATAGATTGTCTTTTGTTGTAAATTTAAATTTACAACAAAAGACAATCTCAAATAGATGAGCTTTGTAACTGTCTATCTTTTTAACTGTTATTAAAGACAATTCTAATAATCCTTATTCTTACACACCAAGCATAGTATAAAATTTAAGCTACACTAAAACTATTGTGCCTTTTGAAATAAATGGGCAATAAATGGGTTCAGGGTTGCATTAAGAATCGAATTATTTGGCAGTAATAATTCGTCGTTATAAATGCATGGAACATCATCAATTAAATTGACTCTGCTCTCTTTCATTCTTTTGTTTAGATAATGGCTAGGTAATATGTCACAAAACAGCAAACGTTCACTCCCTAAAGTCACTGAAGTTAATTCAGTAAAAGAAATAGTCGGTAAAACAGAGGTTCAACCTTTAAAAAAAGCCAACCAATCAGGCTCTTCCCAGCAGTTTTTACAACTTTTTAAAATGTTTTCAATTGATGGCGGATTAGTCCCCGAAGACAAGAAGTTGGTTATAGAAGATAGAGCACAGCAAAGAGTACGAAACACGCAAGTTATCAAACAAAAAAATATTGAAAATATTACCAAGCAAACAATTACTTACTGTGCCAGTAAAGATATCTCTCAGCGTGTAGATTATGATTGGCTCAGTCGATACATAGAGTTAGCCGAAGGAATTAGTAATACCACAATGCAAGACTTATGGGCAAAAATTTTAGCTGCTGAATTAATGCGCCCCGGATCATATTCATATAAGGCAATTAAGCTATTGAGAGAGATGAGTATCTTCGACGCCAAATTACTGGCAAAGGCGTGCAGTTTATCAGTGAAAGATAGCCGTTATAATAACGTTAGGATCATTTCTGGTGCTTACCAAAAAACAAGTCTTTTAAATTTTTTAAACCGAGATAGACAGGTTAATATAGACCTTAGTAATGTGGGGCTAAATCATACAGATATTCTATCACTCGCCGAAAGTCATTTAATTTACGCGCAAGAAAGTGAATCGAACAGCTTATCAAAAGGTGAAGGTTTAGTTTTCACCTACAGCGGTTCAAACTTATCCTTAGTAAGTAAGAAGTCAGGAGTGAGCCTTCAGTTTTATAAATTTACCCCTGTCGGGGCCGAATTAGCAAAACTCATCACCGGTAAGCGAAACGAGCAATACCTATCGGCAATAAAAGAATCATTATCTGTGCATTTTCATATAGCAATAAAAAGTTAATCGACGACCTATTAAATCCCATCTCCATCTACATGTAAACCACATTCTCTTTGACCTTCGCCAAACCGGGTGTCACTTTCAGACATACCTATAGTAAGTGGCCTAGTGCTATGAGTATCCCCTACTGAAACATATCCTTCTTCCCATAAAGGATGGTAAGGCAGATTATGCTTTTGCAAATATTGATAAACATCTTTGTTCGTCCAATCAATAATAGGATGAACTTTAAAGCGTCCTCTAAGTATACTCACTACAGGGATATTTTTACGATGTTCCGTTTGCTGACGTCGAATACCTGAAAACCAAGTATTAGCACCTAATTCTGTTAAACCGCGCTCTAAAGGCTCAACCTTATTTCGCTTATTATAAGCCTTTAATGCTTCCTCGCCTTGCTCCCACTGTTCGCCATATTTAGCCAGTTGCCAAGCGGCACTTTCTTTTGCACTATATACTTGCAAGTTTAACTGTAGTCGCTCGGTTAATTCATCAATAAAGCGATAGGTTTCTGGAAACAGATGCCCAGTATCAGTTAATAATACAGGCATGTCAGGTTGTATCTGCGTCATCATATGTAGCATTACCGCTGACTGAATGCCAAAGCTAGAAGAAAGCACAAAGGCATTAGGCAAGTTAGCCATAGCCCACTCTGCCCGTTCAGTTGCCGTGCTTTTTTCTAGCGAATTATTCCATTCAGCCAAACAGGCTTTAGGAAAAGGAGCAAGGAAACTACGCCTATTTCCAATGCCATTGTTAACCTGCTGGTTAATAGCAGAAAGATTAGTCATGATAAAAGTCTCTTTTACTTACTTTAATTTCTGGCACAATTTCAGTTCTAACAGTGAAATCACCAAAAGCTTCATTTTCTAAGCGGTTCTTAGACCATAATGCTGTTAACTCATCAATTTCTTGAAGGATATCAGCTTCACTTAGGTTTTCTTTGTAAGGTGCTGGAACACGTGTTCCTGCTTGGTTTCCGCCTAAATACATATTGTATTTACCTGGTCCTTTACCCACTAAACCTAATTCCGCTAGCATCGCGCGCCCACAACCATTAGGACAGCCTGTTACACGCAAAATGAACTGTTCATTATCTAAATCGTTCTTCGTTAAGATTTTTTCAACATCATCAACTAACCCCGGCAAATAACGTTCGGCTTCAGCCATTGCCAGTGGACATGTTGGAAAGGCTACACAAGCCATCGAGTTTTTACGTTGAATAGAAACACCATCGTTGATTAAACCGTGATCACGCGCTAATTTTTCAATGGCGGCTTTATCTTGTTCGCTTACACCAGCAACAATTAAATTCTGATTAGCTGTCATACGAAAATCACCTTTATGGATTTTAGCGATTTCTGCAACACCTGTTTTTAAAGGTTTATTTAACGTATCAAGTAAGCGACCGTTTTCAACGAATAAAGTTAAGTGGTGTTTGTTATCAATACCTTCTACCCAACCAAAATTATCGCCTCGACTGGTAAACTCATAAGAACGACTTTCGCTAAATTCAATGCCAGCACGTTTTTCAACTTCCGCTTTAAATACATCAATACCAACACGATCTAGCGTGTATTTAGTTTTCGCATTTTTACGATTAACACGATTTCCCCAATCACGCTGTGTTGTAACTACCGCTTCTGCAACGTCTAAAGTTTTTTCTAACGGAATAAAACCAAAGTCATCAGCTCTACGTGGGTAAGTCGATTTATCGCCATGAGTCATCGCTAAGCCGCCACCAACAAGTACGTTAAAACCAACTAATTTACCGTTGTCGCTAATTGCCACAAAGTTTAAGTCGTTGGCATGTACATCGATATCGTTTTTAGGTGGAATAACTACTGTTGTTTTAAATTTACGTGGTAAGTAAGTTTCGCCTAAAATAGGCTCTACGTCGGTGGTTTCCACTTTCTCTTGATCTAACCAAATTTCAGCATATGCTCGAGAACGAGGAAGTAAGTGCTCACTTATTTTCGTTGCCCATTCGTAAGATTCTTGATGTAAGCTTGACTCAACAGGGTTAGAGGTACAAAGCACATTACGATTTACATCACCGGCTGTTGCAATAGAGTCAATACCAATTTTGTGCAATGTTTGGTGCATCAATTTGATATTAGGCTTTAAAACACCATGAAACTGAAATGTTTGACGAGTCGTTAAACGAATACTTCCGTAAGACGTATGTTCTTGTGCAAACTTATCAATGGCTAACCATTGCGTAGGCGTAATAATACCACCAGGCATACGTGCACGTAACATCACATTATGAAGCGGCTCAAGTTTTTGCTTTTGACGCTCTGCTCTAATGTCACGATCATCTTGTTGATACATACCGTGTACACGAATTAACTGATAATTATCAGGGGTAAAACCACCGGTAACTCTATCTGTTAAATCTTTTTCTATGGTACCTCGCAAAAAGTTACTTTCTGCTTTCATTCTTTCGTTATCAGCAAGTTTTCCACTTACAACTAACTCTACTGCGTTGTTTTTTTCTTTGCTTGAAGTGCTCATTAATACACATCCTTTTGATAACGTTTGTTAATTCTTAACTCTTTCAAATATTCTTCGGCTTGTTCGGTAGTTTTATTGCCTTGTGTAGCAACAACTTCAACAAGTGTTTCGTGTACATCTTTCGCCATTCTATTTGCGTCACCACAAATATAAAGGTGAGCACCACGTTGTAGCCACTCATAAACATCAGCGCTGTTTTCTTTAATTCTATCTTGTACGTATATCTTTTCTTTTTGATCTCTTGAAAACGCCACATCAAGCTTAGTAACCAAGCCAGATTTCAAATAGTTCTGCCATTCAACCTGATATAAAAAGTCTTGAGTAAAGGTTTGATCACCAAAAAACATCCAGTTATCACCTGTTGCTTCATTGGCTTCACGCTCTTGCATGAATGCTCTAAATGGCGCAACCCCCGTGCCAGGACCAATCATAATAATAGGTGTCTCACTATTTTGAGGAAGTCTGAAGTTGTCGTTATGCTCAACAAATACTTTTACATTACCGCCCTCTTCTAAGCGTTGTGTTAAATAACTTGAAGCACCACCAAATCTTTCATGCTCATCAATGTTATAATTAACTAGACCTACGGTTAAATGAACCTCTTCTTCTACTTCAAGTTGGCTTGAGGCTATAGAATATAATCGAGGTGTAATTTTTCTTAACGCATCAACAAGTGCTTGTGCTTCAACCGTGCCTGGGTATAGCTTAACAACATCAATAATTTGATGGTTTGCAGCAAAATCTCTAGCGCTTGTTTTATCATCAGCTATTGTTTTTAATGCATCATTCTTAGAAACACCTGCCCAGAAGCTAATAAAAGCAGGTGCTGTTTGGGTAATTTCAAGCTGCTCAATTAATGCTTTTTTAAGTGAAATATTCGTAATATTACCTGCTATTTTAAGACTGACTTCCTCTATAGCAGAAAGTGATAAAGTTGTGAGTAATTCATCAACAAGTGTTTCGCTATTATCAAACCATACACCTAATGCATCACCCGGTTGATAAGTTAACCCTGAATCTGCAAGGTCGATTTCTACGTGTGAGACGTTTTTAGCTGAGTCTCTACCGGTTATTTTTTGACTAACCAGTAACTCTGCGCTAAATGGGTTTTGCTTATCGTATTGGCTTTGTGCGCTTTCACCTGTATTAGCTTGTGTACTTGCTGCAGTGCTAGCAGTTGAGTTCTCTGATTGCGTTAATTCAATTTTTAAAGCATCTATTATCGATGATGACCATGTAGCCACTTCATCATCGTAATCAAGATCACAATCAACACGTTCAAGTATTTGTTTACCACCTAAAGCTTGAAAACGTTGATCAAAGTCTTTACCTGTTTGACAGAAAAATTCATAGCTACTATCACCTAAAGAGAGAACGCTGTATGACAAATGATCTAATTTTGGTGCCTTCTTAGAGTGTAATAATTCATGAAAAGCTAATGCATCATCAGGTGGTTCACCCTCACCATTCGTACTGGCAACGATTAATACATGGCTTTCAGACTTCAGCGCTTTAGCTTTATAGTCGGCAATATTTTTTAAATTAACCGACATACCTGCGGCACTGGCTTGTTCACTTAATTTTTTTGCTACACCTTTTGCATTACCTGTTTGCGAAGCAAATAATATGGTTAATGTTTTAGCTTTAGTCGATTCACTAGCAGTGCCACTAAGCACATTCGCTGCGAGAGGTTCCATCGAGCTTTTAGCCGCTAGAAAACCGCTAGCCCATGCAAGTTGCAACGGCGAACAAGTTTGCACAAGCTGAGTAATACTTGATAATTGTGATGCATCTAAAAGTACATTTTGCTGACTTTTTTCTAACGACATATTCTTTGCCTATTTTTGCCTAATTAAGGAGTAATAATTTCTAAATAACTGCAGTGATATTCATACAGATTTGATCTTGATAATTTGAATAATAGCTAATACAAAAGATAACTAAAAAGAATAAAAAGGTCTTTTTTATGCTTAAATGGAATATCAGATAAAAGTTCAGCAAATTAGAAACGAGAGACCTCATCGAATTACGCAGATTAAACGAATTAAGAACTCTTTTAGCAAAGTCAAGCCACGATCTTTTCTGTATTAGAACATAGACAATTATCACCATCGAGATCACCGAGAGGCTTAGTCTTCCAAAGAGAAAAGAAGAAATATTTTTGTTGTTCTTCCTCTGTGTAGCGAAGCACCTCGGTGATCTCGGTGATAAAAACAGGCTTAATAACCACCGGTGTAAATGTCTTTTGTAGGAGCTAACTTGTTCGCGAATTTCTTTTTAATCAAGACACCAAGAGCTTCTCGAATAAAGTCACTCGTATAAGAATCAAGGGTTCACTTTCCGGCATGCCAGCTTCCTCCTTTCTCTATGTCCCGCCTTAAAACTTATAAAACAAAATTATGATTTTTCATTCAATAAATGTGTAAGATAGTACCTATCAAAAGCATGACTCATTTTGAAATAACAAATACATGCATTAATAATTTATCGTATCGAAAACTGTTATTCTCGATGTCAATCAAAAATGTATTCAATAATAGGTAGCAGTATGCTCAAAATCAGTTCACTTACTTTACTCACTTATTTTGTGCTTAGCGCTTCAAACGCGGTTTGGGCAGAAAATAAAAAGAAAGTTTATCAATATATTTCTTCTACGGGAGTTCCCTCCTTTACAGACAAGCGTCCTACTCAACCTAACTATACAGTTTACAAAATGGATTGTTACGCCTGTAAAGTAGACTTATTTATTGATTGGCGAAAAACCAAACTCTATGAAAATAAATACAGCCAGGACATAGAAACAGCCGCTTATAAATACCGAGTTGACCCTGCTTATGTGCGCGCTATTATTCATGCTGAATCACACTTCAACCCAAAAGCTGTATCAAAACAAGGGGCACAAGGGCTTATGCAATTAATGCCTGCAACGGCTAATGAGCTAGGCGTTAAAGACTCACTTGTTGCCTCTCAAAATATCAATGGCGGGGTAAAGCATCTAGCTAAGTTACTAAACAAATATAATGGTAATATTCGTTTGGTTTCAGCTGCTTACAATGCTGGTGAAGGCGCGGTAAAGATATATAGAGGTATTCCTCCATACCCTGAAACTAAAGTTTATGTTGAGCGTGTCGACATACTTCATCAAA
>CAWVWK010000121.1:0-7890 GCA_963933725.1 uncultured Colwellia sp. | reverse complement strand
TTAAAGTGCGCTATAGCCATGATCTTTTTCTTACTTTCTTGTTAAGGGATAATGTCAAGTTCAATATTTTATATTGGGCACATCGAAGAGTAAACAAGTTAGTATTAAAAAAATGTAACAATAAAATATATCGAATTGTCATAACGTTAACTGTGCCAGTTGTATCGACTAGACTTTTTATCATTAAAATCAAGTTTTATGTTAGTTACTATCATTAATGGCATTAGGTTAGGAAGGGTATATACTGAAAAAGAAAGCTAAGTTTTGTGGCTTGTTTTAATTGTTTATTTTCCTGTTATCTTCTGCAAACATTATCAGGATAAAGTGCTCTCATTAAACAAGTCTTATTTGTATTATATTTTGGAAAAACGTTATATTGATATTTTATCATGAAAAAAAAATAGTATTCAGACCAGTGATTTCAGCTAAGAAAACGCTCAACATTCTGCTCGCCTGTGTTATTTTTTTCTCATGTTTCATGTTTGCCAATAATATCCTGGATAAGCTTAATGAGCCTAAATTATTGGCAAGAGTTAATGACGTTTATGGTGAAAAAGCAAAACAAAAAACACAACAGTGGCTAAAGCTTTTAAGAACAGCTTCTCAGGACTCTTATTGGAATCAATTAAATAAAGTAAATAGTTTTTTCAACAAACAACTTAGTTATCAAAATGATCTTAGCTTATGGGGTAAGAAAGATTATTGGGCAACTCCAGTCGAAAGTTTAGGGCGAGGGCGGGGTGATTGTGAAGATTACGCCATTGCAAAGTTTTTCTCTCTCGTTGCATTAGGTATCCCTGAAGATAAATTTCGCCTAATGTATGTAAGGCAGCTAGAGATTAATGAACCACATATGGTGCTAATTTATTTCGAAGAGCCTGATACAATTCCCTTGGTACTCGACAATTACAACCCTCGCATTAAACCCGCAAGCCAGCGAAGAGACTTAAAACCTATTTATAGTTTTAATGGTCATGGGCTCTGGTTAGCAAAAGCAAAAGGAACAGGAACAGCTGCTAAAGTTAAAAACTCGAAAGGCGTGTCCGCTTGGTCGCATTTAATCAAAAAAATAGAAGAAGGGGAGTTGAATACTTTTGACTCTTAACTTAAGGTGGGTGATTATCAATTTTCAGGTTAAAAAAATAGCTGCTAGAGAAATGTTTATTAAGCTGAGCACAGGTTATTTAGTTAACATAAAAATATAGAAACATGAGAAATTAAAATGAAACATATAACAACTAAACTAAAGTTTTCTGCTGTAGCGTTGATCGTAGCAAGCACTTTAACAGCTTGTAATAATGAAGCTGATACAGCAAATATCGCCGAAGCGGTAAAACACGTTCAGCCTCAAAAAGTTTTAACCAGTGCCGATGCTCAAGTATTTCTTGATGCGGTTGAAAAAGAAATGGTGCAATTAAACCTTGATGGCGCTCAAGCTGCTTGGATTTATGCGAACTTTATCACCGAAGATACCGCTAATTTAGCCGCTAAAGAAAGCCAAAAATCAACAGAAGCTGGTGTTCGTTTCGCGATGAAAGCAGCTGAGTTTGATAACGTAAAAGTGTCAGAAGTACAAAGAAGACAGTTAAATATATTAAAACAAAGCTTGGTGATGCCGGCTCCACAAGATGAAGCAAAATCAGCAGAGCTTGCTAAAATTGGCGCTGATTTAGGAAGTATGTATGGTAAAGGAAGTTATACTAA
The DNA here is from genome assembly GCA_963933725.1 of uncultured Colwellia sp. Classification (GTDB taxonomy): domain Bacteria; phylum Pseudomonadota; class Gammaproteobacteria; order Enterobacterales; family Alteromonadaceae; genus Colwellia. The sequence continues at coordinate 6,186 of CAWVWK010000121.1, read as the reverse complement.
CGAAGCAGGCGAAAAGCTTAGTTTAGGTGATATGACGGCTAAAATGGCTACTTCAAGAAATTATGACGAGTTACTTGCATTATGGAAGGGCTGGAGAGAAATTAGCCCTCCTATGAAGCCCTTATATGCTCGCCAAGCCGAGCTTGTTAATGAAGGAGCAAATGGCTTAGGCTATAAAGATTTAGGCGCGATGTGGCGATCTAACTATGATATGCCAGCGGATGATTTTGCCAAAGAATTAGACCGTTTATGGGGCCAAGTTAAACCACTTTATGACGACTTACATTGTTACGTTAGAAGTGAATTAGGTGAAGAATATGGTACAGACAAAGTACCACAAGATAAGCCTATCCCAGCTCACCTTTTAGGTAATATGTGGGCACAATCGTGGGGAAATATTTATGATGTGGTTGCTCCTGAAAATGCTGATCCCGGTTATGATGTCACTAAACAGCTTGCGGTTCATCATTACGATGAAATTACAATGGTTAAAGGTGCCGAGAAATTTTTCACTTCTTTAGGTTTTGACGCTTTGCCAGAAACCTTTTGGACACGTTCATTATTTACTAAGCCAGAAGACCGAGATGTGATTTGTCATGCATCGGCTTGGGATTTAGATGCAAAAGATGATATTAGAATCAAAATGTGTATTCAAAAAACAGGGGAGGACTTCTCTGTTATCCATCATGAGCTAGGACATAATTTCTATCAACGTGCTTATAAAGACCAACCTGTATTTTTCCAAAATAGTGCTAACGATGGTTTTCATGAAGCCATTGGCGATACAATTGCATTATCAGTGACGCCTAAATATTTAAAAGAAATTGGTTTAATCGATACGATTCCAGATGAGTCAAAAGACATTGGCTTATTAATGAAAATGGCATTAGAAAAAATAGCCTTTATCCCTTTTGGTTTATTAGTTGATCAATGGCGCTGGAAAGTTTATTCAGGCGAAGTTACTCCTGAAAACTACAACCAAGCGTGGTGGGATTTACGTGAAAAATACCAAGGTGTTGCTGCGCCAGTAGAGCGTAATACCGACGCTTTTGACCCAGGTGCTAAATACCATGTTCCTGGCGGGGTTCCATACTCACGTTATTTCTTAGCTCATATTCAACAGTTTGAATTCCATCGTGCTCTGTGTGAAATATCAGGCAATACGGACCCTATTCACCGTTGTTCTATTTACAATAATAAAGAGGCCGGTAAAGCGCTTAATACAGTATTAGAAATGGGTTCAAGTCAACCATGGCAAGCATCTTATAAAGTTCTAACTGGTAGCGAAAATATGGATGCAACTGCTATTTTGGATTATTTTGCACCACTTCATGTATGGTTAAAAGATCAAAATAAAGGTAAGCAATGTGGCTTTTAGGCATATGCTTTAAACTGTAACGTTTATGAGTTGAAAGTTTTAAGCTTTCTCTTTCCCTTGTGGCATTAAATGTAAGCTCGCGCCTTTACCCATATAGCTTAGTTGGTATAATGCAGTTGAGTCTTCGTCAGTTTCGTTGAGTACTTCATCAATTAACATTTTGTCGATGAGTGAAGGTATAACAGAGTCTCTTAAAGTTTCCTTGTTAAGTTTTTTGGCAAGTTCAGTGGCACTTAGCACATCTTGGTTATGGTAAAGTGTAGTGATAACTTGAGACTCTTCAGAAGTCAGTTTAGGTAATGAACCTGTGTAAGCGGGATATTGATTAATTGGCTCTTTACCAGGGATATATTGATAAGCAGCTTGAATAGTTTTAATGTCTTGGTCTTTATCACCGGTTAATTTAAAGGTGTGAAATGTTCCAGTTACTTTTAGTTTGTAATCTACACGCGCTAAAAAAATCGGTAAATTACAACCTTGAGCGACATGATAAAAGCCTGTTTTCCATTTTGTTAAAGTGCCACGCGTACCTTCAGGTGTAAACAAGAAATAAACTCTTCTGCCTTTTTGTGTTTCAATAAAGTCTTTTATCTGCTCAACCTGGCCTTTTCCTTGTGGCGATCTATCTATTGGCATAGCGCCAAGGTACATCAAACAAGGACCCAGTAAAGGTACTCGACACATAGTGTCTTTGATAGAAAAATAAATCTTAATATCTTGTAAAATTGCAGCGCCTAAGGCAAACAGAAAATCCCAGTTAGAGGTGTGTGGTGCAGCAATGGCAACACCAGCACCTTCAGGTGGGAATTCGTCTACTTTCCAACCTCGCAATTTAAACCAAATTGAAAAAATAAATTTTAAAACGTATTTAGTAAATACACCGTCAAAAATGGTGTTCTCGCGAATAGCTAAAGATTTTTTGGTCATAATATCGGTAAAATGTTATATATGGCGCTAAACCGCCTAGATAAGCGGATTGTAGCACGTTAATTTGGCTGTAAACTAAAGATTATTTTAATTTGTGCATTTTCAATTAACAGGTTTTTCTTAACCGTCTCAGTAGAACTTTCTAGTAACTTGATTTGTGTTGCTTTAACCATAGAGTTATTAATAAGATATTGTTTAATAGCGATAGCGCGTTGCTGTCCTAATGCTAATAAACGGGCAGTATCGACAGGAACATCTTTTAATAAAAGCTCAACAGCCTGATCAAAGGTTGGTGGAACTTCGCTAGAACTTTCTAATGTGTTAACTGCGTGCTGTATTACTTTTGATTCTTCATCTTTACTTAGGTTCTTATCACTGGTTTTAACGGCAATGTTAAGTTCGGTTAGTAAATTTGCATAAGCCATTTCACGACTATCTATCAATGAACTACCAACCCCTTGAATCTGCAAGTTGAAGTCTGGTTTTAATAAAAGGGCTTGGCCAAGCGTGTCTAGTTTAGTTTGTTGGGATACGCCGATTTCACTGCTATTAGCATTAAACCTAACATAACCTAAGTTATTATCTTTTGATCTGACAAGGTTGCCAAGCACATTAAAAGGAGAGCTGATGGCTGTTGTAATAACGCTTCCTAAAGCACCTAGTACAACGGAGCCGTAGTTAAAATTAGGGCTATCTAAATCACCACTCATCGGAATATTAATATCGATATTATTATCACTATCCTTGAGCAAAGATATGGCGAGTCCAACAGGTAAACTGGTAGCACTTTCACTATTCACTTTTTCGCCAAGTTTGATTTTTTTTACCAATAAATGACTATTTGAAGTGAGGTGGCTATCCTTAATGTTATGATTCTGCGTTATATCAAGATGGCCTTTAGCTATCTTGTAACCTGTATACTTGCCACTATAAGGAGAAAATTTTGGAAGTGATATATCATTAATATGAACATTTATGTCGGTAAGGCTTTTATGATCTAGTGACTTTAATATGCCTGTAATACTCAATGGTGCCATTTTATTAATTAAGCCTTTGAATTTTACGTTTGAGATTGTATCAGCTTGTGAAGAGATATTTTTAATGCGCCCATTTATCTCGTCTATGCTAACATTAACGATGGGTTGAATAGACTTATCTTGAAAAGTGAATCTTGCATCAACGACCGAAATTCTTTCTATCGCTAAATGAAAAGCATCAACCTCTTCTTGATAAGCTTCTGCTTTTTTTAAGCCTGGAATTTCTGCTTCGAGCATTTTTTTTATATTTAAATCTTCTTTGATAAGCTGGCTAAAGTTGGCTGAGTATTGTTCATCTAACATAAAGTGTAATGCTGGATTGGTTATTTCTATCGTCTTTATTTCGATAGCGTTTTCAGGATACTTAAAAGACATGCTATTTACATTAATAGAATGAAATTCAATGAGTTTAGCCATATCATCTTCTAAGTTAACGTTGACTAATTCAAATCCCTCCAACGAACTAGTCCCTGATACTAAGGCTCTTGGGGTCTCTTGTGAAGCATCTACATCTATATTAAATTCTCCTGAAAGATTACCGTTAGCAATCGATAAATTAGTGACGGAACTTAAAATATGTTCAAAGTTAGTTAGCTCTATGTCTTTTGCTAATAGATTTAAGTTCATTTTTTTCTGTTTTGGATTCACCATACCTTTTAATTGAAGACTAGATAATTTGTTATAAATTATTGTTGCTTTTAGGCTAGAGAATTCATCAGAATTTGGATTAACTTTTAATAGCGTAATAAGCGGGAAATCAAAACGGTGTTTAATAGCAGGGGTATAGCCAATATCAAGGATGTCTAATTGAGTATTTTCAGGAGCAAACTTATTTAAAGAGAGTTGCCAAGGAGTATCTGGCTGTTGATTTTCTTTAGTGCTTTTCTTTACCTGAGTTGTTTTTGTCGTTTTGTTTTGGCTTTTGCTATTTTGGTCATCACTACTTTGGTCATCACTACTTTGGTCGTTGATATTTTGCATAACAAATAAATCAGTTATGCCTAGGTGAGAAAGCTTATTTATAGTGGTGTTTACCTTTATGCCATCACTGGTGATACTTCCTAATTGAATTCGTTTTTCTTTTAAGTCAAATTCATCCAGAATGATTGTGAAACGCTTTGCATCAATAACCGATTGTTGCGTTTTAGCGTCGATAATAGCTAAGTCTGTAACATCGATATGTGTATCGGTTAAGCTAAGTGATACGTGAGCATCATCAAAGCCTAATTTATATTCAACTGCTAAAGCGAGTTGCCCTTTAGTGATCCTGATAAGTAATTCATCTTGTAAATAGTCAGATAGTACTTGAAGACCTCCTTCAAGTGTAAGCTTTCCGGTAGAAGAAAAAGGAAAAAGGCTTAGTTCACCTTGCCAGCCAATTACGGTGCCTCTTTGGGTTGTCGCTTCCATTGTATTCTGGATTAGTTGCTCTGGTGAAGTTGAAATGTTATCTAACGTGATATTGATGTCTTTGTAGTGTTGTTCGAATGGCGTTTTGAGGTGGTTGTTGGTAAAAGTTATGCCACCTTGCTCAAGCAGGAATTTACTGACAGACAATATCCATGGATTTTCTGAATTTACTCCAGTGACCTGTGGCTCACTTTGAGGAATTTCCTTTAAAATATCATTTAGGTTTAGGCCTCCCTCTTTAGTTATCTCTATGTCGACATGAGGGTTAACCAATTTTATTTGGTCAAATGAAATGACTTGCTCGATTAAAGGGAGTAAGGTGAAATTGATTGTTAATTCTTCAAAGGAAAAAATGTCGTATTCGCTTTCTGATGCTTGATTTTTTTTAGCCTTAAATTCACTTAGTGTAATTTCGAGGGAAAAGGGATTAATATCGACATCTTTAATTGAAGTAGATAAGTTGGTGTACTTAGTCGAGAGGTCAATCAGTTGAGGTTTAACTAATTTAGGGAGGACAAAAAAACCAAACAATGCATAAATTGTAAATAAAAATAAAATGAAGCGTAATACTTTTAAAGGTTTATTTAAGGTTTTTGTCACTGCAGTCTCTTTTTGTTTTTAGCGATGTTTTTCAAACCATGTTAATGATGTTGAAATGGCTGTATTTCTAATGCTATCTTTTTCGAAAAATAACTCATGGTATGCCCCTTCAAAAGTTATCGGTACGCCAGTTGGACAAGCGTTAGCATTTAACTTGTTCACCACTTCACAAAACCTATCTTGCCCTGAAATGTCTACAATGGTATCTAATGTCCCCTGTAAAACAATGGTAGGAGTTTTCAACTGGTCTGCATTTGAAAAAATAGCTTCTATTGCATTTAATGATTCATAAACCCATTGGAAAGTTACTCCGCCTAATTGCACGGATGGGTTATTAACATATAGTTCAGAAAATTGCTTATATCGAGCCTCGGAGTGCATTAATTGATTTTTTTCGAAGGAATAAACCTTAAAGTTTTCTTGCCCTAAAAAGTACCAAGAAGTGTCGGTAAAGTGGTGCTCAAAAAAGTGACCTATTGAAACGATGATTTTTGCTAAAAAGTAAGGTAAACCATGGCTAGGTAGGGCAAACATTGGAGATGATAATACGACTGCTTGAATCACTTCAGGGTTTTGTTGAAGGTATGTTGCTCCAATAGCGCCTCCCATCGAGTGAGCCAACATAAATGGTTTTTCTTCACAGGCGGGTAGAACAAACTCATCGATAAAAGTTGCTAAATCTTGTAAATATGTTGGAGCAGGCACAGTTGAATTTCTTTATGATAAAGGAAAATTTTACTTCCTGGAAATGAATACCCGGCTGCAGGTAGAACATCCTGTTACAGAATACATAACCGGAAAGGACCTTGTTAAGGAGCAAATTAATATCGCACG
>CAWVWK010000120.1:0-7944 GCA_963933725.1 uncultured Colwellia sp. | reverse complement strand
TCACTGAAGAAGAGCTAGCAAGTCAGATAGAAATCGAAGCTGATAGCCTTATTCCTTACCCGTTAGATGAAGTTAGTATTGACTTTGAAACGCTTGGTATAAACGAAGCTGATACGGGTAAAGTTAATGTCTTATTAAGCGCGGCTAGAACTGAACTCATTGAAGCGAAAGTTTCAGCAATAGATAGCGTAGACTTTGAAACTAAAGTGGTAGATGTAGAGTCTTACGCAATCAGTAGAACTCACGACTTATGCTTACCAGCATTACCGGATGATGCCAATGAAAAAGTTGTTGCGACGATCGATATTGGCGCAACGATGACACTCTTTTCTGCAACTAAAGCTGGTAAGCATCTTTACAGTCGTGATCAGATGTTTGGCGGTGAACAATATACTAAGTCAATCGTGTCATATTATGGTAAAACTTTTGAAGAAGCTGAAAGAGCAAAAGTTATTAGTGATATGCCGCCAAACTATACTTTTGAAGTGCTTGCTCCATTCCAAACGATATTGATTCAACAAATTCGTCGTGCTATCCAAATGTTTTTGACATCAAGCGGTGAAGAAAAAGTTGATTACATTATTTTGTCTGGAGGCACCTCAGCTTTAACTGATTTAAGTGAACTACTTACCGAAGAGTTAGGTATTTTAACAGTAGTGGCCAATCCTTTTGAAAATATCGAGTTAGCAAAATCAATTAATAAAGACGCGCTTGATGCTGTTTCTTCACAGTTATTAGTGGCAACTGGATTAGCCTTAAGGAGTTTTTCGCCATGGCACATATAAACCTACTTCCTTGGCGAGAAGCGGCACTTCAAGCCAAACAAAAAGAATACTTTACAATACTCACAGCGGTTGCGATATTTGCTTTTTTCACTGTTTTTATGGTGAGTATATTTTATGGGGCTAAAGTCGATGGTCAAAATAGCCGTAATAACTTCTTGAAAAATGAAATAAAAGTGCTAGATATTCGTATTGCCGAAATTAAAACACTTAAAGAAAAGAAAATAGCATTACAAAAACGTATTAATGTAATACAAGAGTTGCAACGTAGTCGTAATGTGGGAACAAAAGTTTTAGATGAGCTAGTGAAAGTATTACCTTCTGGTATATACGTTACTAAAATCGATAAAAAGCAAAATGTTATTCACTTAACCGGTAAAACAGAGTCGAATAACCATTTAGCGAATATGATTCGAGCAATTCAATTATCAGAATTTTTCACGGACGCAACACCAGAGTCTATCTCAACCGATAAAGATAAAGCCAAATTCTTAAGTGAATTTAAAATGCGTATTACCATTAAAGGGCTCTATTCAAATGGAGGGAATGCATAATGAAGTTTGATGCATCACAATTTGAAGATTTAGATCTTGAAAATATCGGGCAATGGCCACCTTTGGCAAAAATCGTTTTAGCTATCTTTTTAGCGATAACCTTTGCAGGCTTAACTTATGTAGCTTTAGTAAGCGATAAAATAGATCAATTAAAAAGGGTTCAAGCAGAAGAAACAAAGCTGATGGATTCATATAAAATTAAATATCATGTGGCTGCTAATTTAGAATTATTTAGAGCTCAAATGGCTGAAGCAGAAGAAATGTTTGCTACGCAATTGAGAAGTTTACCTGATAGTCACGAAATCCCTGGGTTGCTCGATGATATTACCTTTATCGGTACAACGAGCGGCTTAGAGTTTGTCACCTTAAAATGGAAGCCTGAAGTTCAACAAGAAATATATATAGAATTACCAATTGATATCGAAGTAAACGGGCCTTACCACTCATTAGGGCATTTTGTAAGTAAAATTGCCGGTTTACCAAGAATTGTAACCTTACATGACTTTCAAGTGAGCATTAAAGATAAAGATGGCACGGGTGAAACTTTAAACTTAAAATTAAAAGCGAAAACATATCGCTATCAAGAGGGGGAGTAATGGTGAGAATAGTTCTTTTAGCAACACTAACCCTACTTGCTGGGTGTTTTGATGACACTACCAAATTAAAAGTTGCGATGAAACAGGTTAGGGAAAATACAACGACTTATATCGAACCGATACCTGAAGTAAAGCCATTCAATCATTTTGAGTATTCTGCACAAGAGTTAAGAAGCCCATTTATTTTACCTAAGGCAGAAGTATTACAACAAAATATTCAACAAATGACTGGTTGTTTAAGTCCAGATCCAAGAAGGAATAAGCAACCATTAGAGCAATATCCGTTAAACGATTTATCAATGCGTGGCACCATTGGTGATGCCGATATACTATGGGCATTAATTGAAGCTACCGATACTACTTTACACCGAGTAAAAGTAGGCAGTTATTTGGGATTATATGATGGTCAAGTTACTGCTGTAACAGATCAACATGTAAAAGTATTAGAGTTGACACCAGATGGTGCTGGTTGTTGGGTTGAAACTGAAACTGTGATGAAGCTTGTTCAATCACAACCAAAATTATAAAGGCGAAGGATAAATAAACATGTCATTTCATAAAGTAAAAAATTATAAATTTGCCAGTGGTAAAACCCTTGGCAAAATTTTCGGCTTCATGAGTCTTTGGATTGTTGTAACAGCATCTTACGCCGCAGACGAAGCAGAAGCTAATTTTTCAGAACCGAGTATTGTCGGTATTACATACAACACAATTCAAAATGATCAAATTGAATTAGTATTTACCATGTCTTCAGAAGTAGCAGAATTACCTTCCGTTAAAACATCGATGAACCCTGCTTTTATTGAAGTAAATTTTGATGTGAAAAGCTTCTCTAAAGCTATTGAAAATACAGAAATAAATCATGCTAATATTAAAAATATCAGCCTTAATAAAACGGTTGATAATGTTATTGCTACGATTAACTTAGATAAATTAGAAGTGTTCGATGTTGCAAAGAAAGGTAAAGATTTTTCAATTACCTTTAATGCTGGTAAATCTGCTGAAGTACTTGAAAGTGTTGGTTCTTCTCCACAGAAGTACATGAATAATGTTAGTGGTATCGATTTCAGATTAAATGACTTAAAACAAGGACAAGTTCTTATTGACCTTGATAGCAGCATGGTTGCTGTTGATGTGAATGATAAGTCAGGTAAAATTAATATTGAATTCCATAACACTCGAATTACAGAAGATTTCTTATATAAGTTAGATGTCACAGATTTTGGCACTATTGTTACGTCAATCGAAACATTTAAGGCCGACAGAAATGCCTTAATTGTGGTAGAAGTTGGTGATCATTTTGATTTTTCACACCAACAAGAAGGTAGCTTATTTACTTTAACTGTAAGCGAGCAAGCTGAAAAAAAACCAGCCTACTTAGGAGAGTCTGAAGATTTCACAGGGAAAAACATCTCATTAGATTTTCAAGATATCCCTGTTAGAACCGTTTTGCAAATTATTGCCAACTATAACGAATTTAACCTGATTACCAGTGATACGGTTACAGGTAATATCACCCTACGTTTAGATGGTGTGCCGTGGGATCAAGCGCTAGATATGATTCTAAAGGTGAAAGGTTTAGACAAACGTATGCAAGGCAACATCTTAATGATTGCACCAAGTGATGAGTTAAGTGCAAGAGAAACGAAAGATCTTGAAGCGCAATTACAAGTTGAAAAACTTGCACCATTATACTCTGAATATATTCAAATTAATTATGCTGTTGCAGGCGAATTTGCTGAACTGATCAAAAATGAAGATACGAGTATTTTATCTGATAGAGGTAGTGTGTCTGTTGATGAACGTACAAATACACTTTTAATTAGAGATACAGAGAAAAGTATTGAAGATATTAAGCGCATGGTAAGTATTCTTGATATCCCTGTACGCCAGGTTATTATTGAAGCACGCATGGTAACTGTTAAAGATAACCTAAATGAAGAACTTGGCATTAGATGGGGTGCAACATCTGCAGGAACAGACAGCACTACTTCTGGTCGACTAGAAGGTGCTGATGCAGCTAATGCGGGCGGTGTTCCTGCGATTGCAGACCGTTTAAATGTTAATTTACCAGTAGTCAACCCAGCGGGTGCAATTGCTTTTCAAGTAGCTCGCTTAGCAGACGGTACGATTCTTGATTTAGAGCTGACCGCAATGGAGAAAGAAAGTAAGGGTGAAATCATTGCGAGTCCACGTATTACAACAGCTAACCAAAAAGAAGCTTACATCGAACAAGGGGTAGAAATTCCTTATCAAGAAGCGGCTTCAAGTGGTGCAACAGCTACGCAGTTTAAAAAGGCTGTGTTAAGCTTAACGGTAACACCGCATATTACACCAGATGATAAAATTATCTTAGATCTGGTGATTACTCAGGATACTATTTCTGATGTGCAATCTGGCACGGCACCAGCGATTGATACACAGCGTATTGGCACACAAGTTTTAGTAGATAACGGTGAAACGATTGTCTTAGGCGGTATTTACCAACAATCTATTATCAGTCAGGTGTCTAAGGTACCTGTTTTAGGTGATATTCCTTACGTAGGTTTCTTCTTTAGAACAAGTACAGATTTTAATGAAAAGAAAGAATTACTTATCTTTGTAACACCTCGAATTGTTACAGAAAAGTTTTAAAAGAATTAGCTCAGATTACCATTAAATAGAAAAATCAGCTATCTTAATGGTAATCTGACTTGCAATCTCCCCCTAAGAATTGCGATAATTACGCCCTTAAAATTTCTGCGAATGATTAATCGGCAGAAATTTCTATCGAATTAAACATAACATACTGTTAATAAGTATAATTTTGTTTGATGAAACGAGTTAACAGATGAGAATGAAAGAAATCTAATGGCAGAAAAAAGAAATATTTTCCTGGTAGGGCCGATGGGCGCAGGTAAAAGCACAATTGGTCGCGAATTGGCTGACAGATTACATCTTGAGTTTTTTGACTCTGACCAAGAAATTGAGCGCCGTACAGGTGCTGACATCGCTTGGGTTTTTGACCTTGAAGGCGAAGAAGGTTTTCGCAAAAGAGAAGAGTCGGTTATAGAAGATCTAACACAAAACCAGGGCGTTGTTCTAGCTACCGGTGGTGGTTCTGTTATCAGTCCAAATGTCTGTAATTGGCTTTCTGCACGTGGTGTTGTCGTTTATTTGGAAACGACTATAGAAAAACAAGTGGCAAGAACACAGAGAGATCGTCGTCGCCCATTACTGCAAACCAAAGAAGCACCTAGAACAGTGTTAGAGAAATTAGCTGTAGAACGCAACCCGCTATATGAGCAAATTGCAGATGTGATCGTTAAAACAGATGATCAAAGTGCAAAAGTTGTAGCACATAAAATTATTGAGCGTTTAGACTTCTAATTTAACTTACATTACTTATTATATTGTTTGCTATAAATAATTTTTTATTTATAGCAACTTATCTTCATCTAACCTCCTAATCGAACTCGTATTATGCCTACATTGAATCTTGATCTTGGTGAGCGTAGTTACCCAATCTATATCTCATCGGCTTTATTTAGCGAAGAAAAACTTCTTGCTTCTCATATCAAAGGCAAGCGCGTCTGCATTGTTACTAATGATATAGTTCACCCATTATATAGTGAAAAAATTAAATCTTTGCTAACAGGCTTTAGCGTTGATGAAATTATTCTCCCTGACGGTGAAGCACAAAAGAGTCTAGCGAATTTCGATGTGATCATGTCGCACCTGTTAAAAAACGGTCATGGTCGTGATACAACCCTGATTGCATTGGGTGGAGGTGTTATCGGTGATATATGTGGTTTTGCTGCTGCCTGTTACCAGCGTGGGGTAGATTTTATTCAAATACCTACAACATTGCTATCACAAGTCGACTCTTCAGTAGGCGGTAAAACGGCAGTAAATCATGCTTTAGGTAAAAATATGATAGGCGCCTTCTATCAACCTAATGCTGTACTCATCGATATTGATACCCTTGAAACCTTGCCTGAACGAGAGTTTAATGCGGGTATGGCAGAAGTTATCAAGTACGGTATCTTAGGTGACGAAGCCTTCTTTAACTGGTTAGAAGATAACGTAGAGAAAATAAAGTCAGGATGCAAGACATCACTCATAGAGGTGGTAAATAAATGTTGTCAGTGTAAAGCGGATATCGTTAGCCAAGATGAAAAAGAAAAAGGTTTAAGAGCTTTATTAAATTTAGGACACACCTTTGGCCATGCTATTGAAGCAGAGCAAGGATACGGTAATTGGCTTCATGGTGAAGCAGTAGCTACTGGCATGGTGCTTGCTACTAAGCTTGCAGTTGCTATGGAATTAATGACACCGTCAGAACTTTGTCGTGTAGAAAGCTTGATTAAAGCATTTGATTTACCTTTAATACCACCAGAAAATATGGGCTATGACGCATTTTTAACTCATATGAAACGTGATAAAAAAAACGTAGCAGGTAAATTATGCTTTATCGTACCGACATCAATTGGTTCTTCACAAGTGAGGAATGATATACCAGAGGCGATGCTCAAAGCCATTCTATAGCGTTTTTATAGGTATCTAATGTGATATCTAACCCACTATGATAGGGACTTTAGGTGTCTTTATAGTGGATAACGTGCTTATATAGAAGGTCGCTATGACAGCTTTAATTGAAAGTAGGCTAAACGCTACAACTCCTCATTCATTTAACGATTTTAACACCACAGTCAATTCAACTCACAGCGATATAACTGTTATTGATAGAATTGATTCTATTCTTCGTTTTTCAAAACATCTTGTTGCAGTAATTGATAGACGTTCAAATAATAATCACTCTCTTGCTGGTAAATACATAGAGTCTTTGAGTAAAGATAGTAATACGCATCAACAGACCAATATAGCTTTTTTAAGCTCAACGACAGTGCTTAACGACATCCAGTTAAGGTGTCGAATTGTCGAGCAACTTTTTACGGGCTCTATGTTTGATCCCGAACTATCTCTTGCTTCAGTTATCCCACCGTTGACAAAAAACTTACCGGTTAATATAAGTATTGTAGTCGAAGAGGCACAATTGATATCAACCACTATTATTGTCGAACTGTCAGAGCTCTCTTTTCGAGCGAAAAAACTAGGCTTGCCGCTTAATATTGTATTATTTGGTAATTTAGATCTAGCAAAGCGCTTAGCCACAGAAAAGGAAACTTTTGCTAAAAAACTGACTCTTATTACAAGCGAAGATGGCCTAATACTTAACTTAAAGAAACTTTCAAATGATGGCTTTATAAAAAATATATTAGTTAAAAACAAAGCAAAGGTCTTAACGATCTTGCTGGTACTTAGTGTTATTATTTCAGGAACATGGTTTGGAATCGAACAACATGAAATATTGCCATTTTTAAATCAAGCGTTACAACAAAGTGATAAGACACTCGTTATTAAAAAGAAACATTCAGAACTAGAGAAAAATAATTTAGAGACCAAACTGTTGGAAAAGGCAGGTGATCAGCTAGCAAACGATAACACTTTTAAGCTTGCGAGCACTCGTGAGATTTTTAATCACATTACGGGTAATAAGGAAGGAACGTTAGCCGATATTGAAACAGACATTATAGTTCAGCCTATCGCAAGCTCGTTCGATATCGCGCAGCAACTAAGTATATCTAATCATATAGAAATACCTATTTCATCTTCTATAGCGGGAAATATTTCAGGTAAGGAATTAGGCGGTGTCGATAATAAGTCTGAGACTGAAAGCGCAACATTAATGCAAAGGCTATGTTCCCTCTAACTGTTATTGAGCTTTGAATACATTGTTTTTGTTAGGTTTTTATTTTTATCTAAAAATCGAAACCAACCTAAGTAATGTCTAAATACTTAGTCGCCACACCATGAAATCTATCCATCCAGGCTTTTAATCGGTTGTGGTATGCATTAACATTCTGAATGTAGAATACCTTTACAATGACCGGTACACCGGTAGCTACATCTAACCGTTTGTGAATTAAATCATTGCCTTTAGAACGAAATATTCAGACTTAGAATTATATT
>CAWVWK010000119.1:0-8034 GCA_963933725.1 uncultured Colwellia sp. | reverse complement strand
TTGCTAAATATAGGAAAGATAACTTATCAAAACACTCCACTTGGTTAGGTTTTTGCCTGAACCCGCTGGAACTGGATGCGCATTGTATAGATTAATTTAATGAGCGCAAGGGTTATTTTACATATTTATTTATATTCTTGCTTGATTGCTCACTAATCCCTCAACCCTAACTATATATGGCTTTTATTTGAACTTATTGCTTCTATTTTATTCTTTTATCAATACCGTTTTATATTCGCTTTTCTCTTCATTTATTTATTATGCTACCTTATGACTACTAGGTGTTATCTATACGAATATAAGGTTTAAATATGAGTTTATTAACAAGTTCTACAAACATTCGCAGTTACAAGGAGGTTTTACCTGCTTTTGACCAAACAAATTATATTGATTCTTCTGCCGTAATGGTTGGAGATATCTCTTTAGGAGTTGATACTAGTATTTGGCCTCTAGTTGCTGCAAGAGGCGACGTTAATACTATTACGATTGGTCAACGAAGTAATATCCAAGACGGGAGTGTATTACATGTTACACGTAAAAGTGCCGGTAACCCTGAAGGTAATCCCTTAGTTATTGGCGATGATGTAACAGTTGGCCATAAATGTATGCTTCATGGTTGTATTTTAGGTAATAGAATTTTAGTAGGCATGGGAGCCATTATTATGGATGGGGCAATAATTCAAGATGATGTTTTTATTGCAGCAGGAAGCTTAGTCCCGCCCAATAAAGTGCTAGAAAGTGGTTATTTATATGTTGGCAACCCCGTAAAGCAAGTTCGACCTCTTAAAGAAAGTGAATCTGCTTTTTTAAAACAATCTGCAATGAATTATGTAAAGTTAAAAGATGAATACCTTTTAGAACTAACAAAGGTTTGATTTCTATCGCTATGCTCAATACATATTGTTATCGCATTTCAATATGTATTGAATCCCCCTCGGGTTCATTTTCTTCTAACCAAACTTCAACTGCTTCCTCTAAGTCAAATTTAGTGCACGTATCGATACTTTCCATCTTGCTTAATACAAATGAGTGAAAGTAAATACTAATGACTTGACCGGATAATAGCCCCGTCATATGCCAAGTACTTTTTGCTTCATTAAAAGTAAGATCATCGTTAAACAATATAGCTTGATTCAAAACTTACTCCTTGCCAAGTTCGTTCTTTAATTGATTAATAACAATATTTACATCTGGTGTAACTTTTCGCCAAATACCAAAGCTAACGGCAGCTTGACCTACAAGCATCCCCAAACCATCAATCACTTTGCTAGCACCTTGCTCTTTCGTCCATTGTAAAAATGGGGTTAGTTCTTTAGCATATACCATGTCATAGCATATGGTTTTTTCAGAAATTATATTTCCTGAAATTGGAGGCAGCTTACCTGTTAAGCTTGCAGATGTCGCATTAATAATAATATCGAAAGGTTTATTAACAAGCTCATCAAAGCCACATGCTATTAGTTTGTCATTTTCAAATTGATCTATTAACGCCGTTGCTTTACTTACGGTACGATTTGCTACAGTTATTTTATCTGGGTTTTGAGCTAACAAAGGTAAAATAACCCCTTTAGCAGCACCTCCTGCGCCAAGTAATAAAATATTACTTTGCTTTAAAGCAACCCCATTACGAAGTAAGTCTTGTACTAAGCCTTCTCCGTCTGTGTTATCTCCAATGATTTTTCCATCAATAAAGCTTAGCGTATTCACCGCTCCTGCTAAACGTGCACGTTCCGATAGTTCATCTGCGAGTTTAAGTGCTTCTTCTTTAAAGGGTGCTGTAACATTAGCACCGACCCCACCTTGTTTGATAAACGTTACAACAGCTTCTTTAAAACCGGTTAATTCAGCAAAGCAAGTTTCATAACTAATATTTTGCTTTGTTTGCAGTGCAAAGGCTTTATGTATGAAAGGAGATTTTGATTGTTTGATTGGATTACCAAAAACGTAATATTTGTCCATAAGTGTTATTTCAGTATTTAATTTTCTTATAGACTAACTGAATTCGATTTTAAATACATAAAAAAAGCAGTCACTTTATGCATAAGTTACTGCTTTTATAAATCGACTTTATACACAAGTCCATTAAGTTACTTCCCACTCATCGAGAATGGAATTAATGGTATCGACCCTCTCCACTACACTTATGGCTTAAAATGAGCCAATCCAAGTATAGTTAACTTTGCAAAATTGCCATGTAATTTGGGGAAACATTTGTATAAATAATTTGATTAAGCGCCTTTTAATTGAATTAGCTCAAGGAAATTTTACTTTCTTCTATAACTGGACTTAATAGCCTTTATTGGCGAATAATATCACCTGTCAATCCATTGATAATGGTACTTGGCTTTGAAAACCCGAGGGTTTTTGATTTAACAATAAAATCAACTTTGTCACCTAATTGAGCTTCAACCTCTTGCCAAGTCTTTGCAGGTGCTAGGCCTGTTAAGTTGGCGCTAGTTGAGACAATAGGTTTGTTTGTTTTTTCACATAAAGCAACAACATCAGGGTGATTAGTTATGCGTACGGCAATAGAGCTATAAATACCACAAAGCAAAGGTGAAATATTAAGCTGTGCTGGTAGCACCTGAGTAATGGCATCTGGCCAACGTGATAATATTATATCGCGATCAACTTGAGTTATTCCTTCATCATTAAGATAAGGTAATAACTGGCTATAACTTGCAGCAAGAAGTATCAAGCCTTTATCAACACTTCGCTGTTTAAGCTTGAGCAACTTATTAATAGCTTCTGCATTATCTGGATCGCAACCCAGCCCAAAAACGGCTTCTGTAGGGTAAGCAATAATGCCACCTTGATTAAATACTTTAGTGGCTTGTGAAATTGTGCAATGAGAGCTCATAATATAATTTTTACTGAAATTAAAGGTTAAAAAAAGCTATAAAATTTTACTTTTGTAAGTACATTTTTTTTGTGGGCAGCTATAAACATCGCCACTCGCCATTTTTCGCTTAATTAAAACACCCCAACCACATGACGGACATTCTTGTTTAATAGGTAAATGATTCAATACATATTTACATTTAGGGTATTGGTCGCAAGAATAGAATGTTTTACCAAACCGATTAGTTTTTTCGGTAAGCTGGCCAATTTTCTTTTTAGAGCGGCAAGAAGGACATGCTACACCAACATTTTCTTGTTGGTTGTTCTCTTCAATGTGATGACATTCAGGAAAATTGCTGCAACCTATAAACATACCATAACGGCCTTGCTTGACCGCTAAAGAACTACCACATAGTGGGCACTCACTACCAGGGAGCATCATGTCTTCTATACGCTCATGTTCAACGACAGATCGTGTATAGTTACACTCAGGATAAGTTGAACAACTAAAAAATGCTCCTGATTTACCATGCTTTATAACTAAATTACTTTGGCATTTAGGGCACTCGCCTTTGTCACTTTCAAGTGCCTTTTCATGCAAGCTAAATAAGGGTTTATCTGAATGAGACATAAAATTTACAGTAAAACTCGGTCAAAATTGAAAATACATTATAACCGTTTAAGCTCTAAATAGTAATGTAAGAGAAAAACCCGTTAATGTAAAAGGCCTTCAGGCTCTTCAAAGATTAAACTTTCCATCTTAGAGTAAGCACTTTCTTTACCTGGCACATTAAATAGAACCATTAAAACGACCCATTTTAAGTCATCCATAGTGAAAAGCTTTGTTTCTAGCTCCATCACTCTATCGATTACCATTTCACGGGTTGAGAAGTCTAATACTTTAGCTTGTTCCAAAAACAAAATAAAACCACGACATTTTACATCAATAAATGCCATCTCTTCCTCTGTATAAATACGTACAGAGCTATTAGTTTTATGTGTTAAGTAAGGGTATCGTTCTTCATCTTGCAAAGAGACGAGTTTTTCCAACCAATCAAGCGCTTGATATATTTCTTTCTCATGAAAACCAGCACGGGTTAATTCATCTGTTAAAGAGTCTTGATCAACCAACACATTTGTGTCGCTTTGAATGTATGTTTCAAATAGATACATTAAAATATCAAACATAATTAACTCCTCTTTTATTTTAATCGTAAATAACCACCTGGTGTAGAAGACACTGAGCCATTAAGTTCTAATAAAGTCAGCCCAATAAGCGCCTCATTTATCGATAGTGAACTGCGGGCAACTATTTTATCTACGGGCGTTACTTCAAATCCCACACTAGCCAACAATGCATCATTACACAAGTCATTTTTACTACTTTTTTTGCCCGCCTTATCATCAACAACTTCCGTTTCACTTTTTATAATAGGTAGAGGGTTTTCACTATTACTTTTATGCTTAAGATCTATTTCAAGCTCATCCATTATATCGGCACTTGTTTCAACAAGTTTAGCTCCTTGCTGAATTAACCAGTGACACCCTTTCGCTAAAGAATTATGAATTGTGCTTGGAATAGCAAATACTTCACGATTATGCTCTATGGCAAATCTGGCTGTAATTAAAGAGCCACTTTTTATGGCTGCTTCAACAACTAACACCCCAGAACTTAGACCGCTTATTATACGATTTCTTTTAGGAAAGTGTCCGGGCTTAGGTGGGATACCAGGCAGAAATTCTGAAATAACAGCACCATTTTTAGCTAAAATGCGCTTTGCTAAGTTTCGATGTTTTGCAGGATACACTTGATTAAGCCCTGTTGCGACAACCGCTATAGTACCAGTATAAGTTGTTAATGCGCCCTTATGTGCACAACCATCTACCCCTAACGCTAAACCACTTGTAATAACAATACCTTGCTCTGCTATTTCCTTCGAAAACTCAAAAGCATTTTCTTGAGCACTCACACTTGCAAAACGGCTTCCGACAACTGCAAGTTGAGTTTTTTTAAGTAAAGAAAGGTTTCCTTGAACGCACAATATGAGTGGCGGATCGTAAATTTGCTTAAGTTGGTTGGGGTAGGCTTTATCGTCAAAAGGGATAATAACACTCTGACAAGATTTGCTATTCGCTATGGCGAGCTCTATATAATCCCAGTTAGGATGTTGGAAAGCTGACAATTGCTTAACGGTTAAGTTATTAGCAGAAGCAAGTTTTAAGGGATTGTCGTCTGTAAAATGAAAAAGCGCTGTTAAGCCATATGACTCAACCAGCGCTAATTTTTTATGGTTGGCTAATCGCGGAACAAGTTTTAACGCTAGCCAATAATGAATATTGCTTTTTTCCACTTGTCTTCTCCTTAAGAGCAAGTTTTACCAAGCTTATTCATAACAAAAACTTGGTAAGAGTGCTTTGAGTAAGCACGTCCTGTGCTCACTTTTAATCTATACGTTTACTTGCGGTTACTACTCAGGTGCCGTTAAAATATCTTGTAATCTAGCAGGCTTTTGAGTGTTTAAAATGATGGCCATGCTCGCTTGTTGATAAACTTTAAAGACCATTACTTCACCAATAGGCTCTTCAGGCATGTTGTAGTCACCTTCACCCATAATGCGCTCCCATCTTGAAGCATCAACTTTATAAGTAGGACCATCTTTACCATCTAAAACACCAGGGCTTTTTCTTTTGATACCAAAAACATTTCCTGTTGCGACATTGTCTTTAGCACCCTTATTAATCATTATAACTTCAAACTTACCAAACTCTCTGTTATCACTTATCGCTTTAATAATTCGGCCTTTAATTGACTCATCTACAGCTTTCATGTCAAACACAGAGCTTAATTGCTGATTTTTATTTACGGGTAAAACATAATTTCCTGAATGTATTTCTTGTTTGACCGTATTAACTTTCATGGTCGCTGGAACTTTGTTATACATATCACCTGAATTAACCACTTGCGCCGTACCAGTTAATGTCATGTAAAAACCAATTGACTCTTCAGTTTCTGGATCAAATAACTCTTCGCCTTTATCGTACATTGCGAAAGTGCTGGCAAGTTCTAAGTTTTTATCTACATAAACTTTAAAACCTGTAACACTCGAGCGGTAACCTTCGTCACTACCAAGGACGCGAGGTAATTCACTCAAGTCTGCTTCTGTTAAAAGGTTTGCATAAGTTAAATAAGGCGCTATCACTTCAAGAGGAATTGTTCCTATAGCTGAATCATCTACAACTTTTCTTTTTTCTGGCGATAACCTGTAACTAGGTTTAGACTTTTCAACAACGATTACCGGTTCGCCATTTTCATCAAAAATAAGCCGAAGAATATCACCAGGGTATATTAAATGTGGGTTACTAACCTCTGGATTTACTCTCCATAGTTTAGGCCACAACCAAGGCTGTTCAAGAAAGACAGCTGAAATATCCCATAAGGTATCACCTTTAACAACCGTATATGTTTTTGGTGCGTCATCAATTAGTTGAAGCTGTTCGGCATAAACTTTTCCAGACCCATTAAGGAGTGGATAAGTCATTAAAGACAGCGTAAATACTAACTTTTTTAGCATTGCTTTGATTCCTTTTCATGCTTTTTTTTACTGTTATAGCAAAGCAGTGATAATAATTGTTATAATAACAAACATAACATCCCCAATGAATTATCGCTAATTCTTTATCATAAAAACTGGAATATTATGGCTATTTTAACTGTTTTGCGTTTCCCTGACCCTCGTTTAAGAACAAAAGCGAGCCCTGTTGCAGAAATAAATGATGCAACTCAAATAATTATCGATGACATGTTAGAAACCATGTACGACGAAAAAGGTGTAGGTTTAGCCGCAACACAAGTCGATATTCATCAACGTATTGTCGTAATGGATGTTTCTGAAGAAGGCAACGAACCACTTGTCCTTATTAACCCTGAAATTGCCATTAAAAGTAATGAAACGGTAATCAATGAAGAAGGGTGTTTATCTGTGCCAGGTACCTATGCCAAGGTAGACCGTCACGTTACTTGTACTGTAAAAGCACAAGACCGTAATGGTAAAGAGTTTTCACTTGACGGTGAAGAGTTACTCAGTATTTGTATTCAGCATGAATTAGATCACTTAAATGGTGTTTTATTTGTTGATTACTTATCACCTCTAAAACGCCAACGCATTAAAGCAAAACTAGAAAAAGAAGCACGTTTAGCAAATAAATAGGCTATTTTATTAGGGGCTGTTACTCTAACGCTCACTTATTTAGGAATACATTTTGTCTACACCATTAAATATTATTTTTGCCGGTACGCCTGATTTTGCCGCCAAACATCTTCAAGCGCTTATTCACAGTCACCATAATATTGTGGCGGTGTATTGCCCGCCAGACAAGCCAGCTGGTAGAGGCAAAAAGCTAACATCATGTGCGACAAAGTTACTTGCACTAAAAAATAATATTGTTGTCGAGCAACCTATAAACTTTAAACAAGTTGAAGACCAACAACATTTAGCGAAATATAACGCTGATATTATGGTGGTAGTCGCCTACGGATTACTCTTACCCGAAGTTATTCTTAATACGCCTAAATTAGGCTGCGTAAACGTGCATGGTTCTATATTACCAGAGTGGCGAGGTGCGGCTCCAATACAACGCTCTTTAGAAGCAGGCGATGCCGAAACCGGTGTTACCATTATGCAAATGGATAAAGGGCTTGATACGGGTGATATGATTATCACATCACGCTGTAAAATAGATAAAACTGACACCAGTGCTTCACTTTATGAAAAACTTGCAGCGTTAGGTCCAAATGCATTGCTTGAAACACTTGAAATAATGTCTTCTCCTGAGTTTGATGCAAAAAGGCATAATATTGTACAAGACAATAACCTCGCCACATATGCACACAAACTGACAAAAGAAGAGTCTGAATTAGATTGGCAATTAAGCGCTGATGCTCTTGATAGAAAAATCAGAGCTTATATCCCTTGGCCTATTGCACAATTTACGTTTAATGAATTTAAAGAAAATGCTGAACCGAAGCAGCTTAAAATACGTGTTTTAAAAGCGAGTGAAGCAGCTTATGAGGGAGATGTTCCACCTGGAACAATTATTCAGACCGATAAAAGCGGAATTTTGGTTGCTACAACACACGGGGCACTTAAAATTGAAACGCTTCAATTACCGGGTAAAAAACCTTTATCAGTGAAA
>CAWVWK010000118.1:0-8149 GCA_963933725.1 uncultured Colwellia sp. | reverse complement strand
TGCATTACGCGAAACAGATACGTTTGATACCTTTATGGAATCGTCATGGTATTACGCACGTTATTGTTCACCAAACGATGACAGCCAAATGCTTGACCCTGCAAAGGCCAATTACTGGTTACCTGTGGATCAATACATCGGTGGTATTGAGCACGCTATTTTACATTTACTTTACTCACGCTTCTTCCATAAGTTATTGCGCGATGTAGGCTTAGTTGAATGTGATGAACCATACAAAAAGCTTCTTTGCCAGGGCATGGTGTTAGCCGATACGTATTACCGTGAAGCAGATAACGGTGCACAAGATTGGATATCTCCTTCAGACGTAAGCGTTGAGCGAGACGAAAAAGGCAATGTAACGAAAGCAACCAGTAAAATTGACGGTGATGCAGTTATTTCTGCAGGCATGAGCAAAATGTCTAAGTCGAAAAATAACGGTATTGACCCACAAAAAGTTATTGAAAAATATGGCGCAGATACAGTGCGTTTATTTATTATGTTTACCTCACCACCAGAGCAAACGTTAGAATGGTCTGATTCAGGTGTTGAAGGTGCACATCGCTTTGTTAAACGTGTTTATAAATTAGTTCTAGACTTTGTAGAAGCGAATAAAGACGAAAAAAATTCTTCGATTGAAGGTTTAACACTTAATAGTGACCAAAAGAAACTTCGTCGCGAGTTACACAAAACTATTGCAAAAGTAACCGATGATATTGGCCGTCGTAATACGTTCAATACTGCTATCGCTGCTATCATGGAGCTTATTAATCATTTAAGTAAAGCCAAAGTAGATAGCCTAGAAGATAAAGCGGTAATGGCCGAAGCGGTTAAAGCGGTTGTTCTAATGCTTACCCCTATTACGCCACATATGTGTCATTATTTGTGGGAGCAACTAGGTTTGTCACAAAATGGTAAGAGTGAATCAGTTGCTGATGCAAGCTGGCCTGTTGTTGATGAAAGTGCCATGGTTGAAGATGAAAAGCTTATCATTGTGCAAGTAAATGGTAAGTTGCGAGCCAAGATAACAGTCGCTGCTAATGCCACTAAAGAAACAGTTGAGTCTTTAGGTCTTGCTCATGAAGGCGTATTAAAGTTTACTGACGGTAAAACAATCCGTAAAGTAATTTACATACCAGGTAAACTTTTAAATATTGTTGCAAACTAATAGGCGATTAAATGACTCAATTATTGAACCCACAACGCTCTTTAACGATTAAAAGCACGCGTTACTATGTAGCAAAAATAAAGCAACTGTTTGCGATTCTTGTTTTATCAAGCATGGTGAGTGCCTGTGGGTTTCAATTACGAGGGCAATATTTGTTAAGTGAGGAATTACAAACGCTTTACGTTAGCTCTAGTGATATACATGGTGAATTAACGCGACTTGTCAAACAGCACTTAACGACAAACCAAGTTAAAGTGCTCAAAATACCAACGGCAACTTCGCCAGAACTTCGTATTGTTTCTGACAAATTAGACAGACGAACGCTTTCGGTATTTGAAAACGGTCAAGTCGCTGAATATGAATTAATCTATACCGTTAATTATAGTGTTCGATTTGCTAACGAAGAGCCGCTTCAATTTCGCTTTGAATTAAACCGTAACTATCAAGACGATCCTAACTTTGCGCTAGCAAAAAGTAGAGAGTTATCACTGTTATTAAGCGAAATGAGACAGTCAGCTGCTGATAAAATATTACGTGATATGGCTCAAATACAAAGCTAATGAAAATTTACCATAACAATTTAACAAGCACGTTAAACCAGGGAATCAAACCGGTTTGGTTAGTGTTTGGTGATGAACCTTGGCAAAAAAATGATAGTATAGCGCTTATAAAAAACCACGCAAAACAACAGGGCTTTAGTGAAACAATTCGTTTTACTGTTGAAAGTGGCTTTGACTGGCAGTCTATCAGTGAAGAATACCTTTCAATGAGTTTGTTTGCGAATCAACGCATTCTAGAAATTGAATTTTCAAGTATCAAAATAGGCGATGCTGGTCATAAAGCAATGCTTGAAATAAGTGAACGCTTAGTAAAAGACTGCCAAGATCCTCACTTTCCCCAAGACGTTATTTTTATTCTGCACGGCCCTAAATTAGACGGGCCAAGCAGTAATCGTAAATGGTTTAAATCGCTAATGAATATTGGCTGCTATCTTCCTTTATACGATATTGAAAGCAAAATGCTACCTTCTTGGTTGAATAAACAAGCAAGAGCTTTAAACGTTAACTTATCTCCTCAAGCGAGCAGTTTATTAATTACCATGCTTGAAGGGAATTTACTTGCATTAGCACAGGAGCTTCAAAAACTTTCATTGTTGTTTGGCAATCAAGAAATAACGCTTAATGATGCCGAACAAGTTCTGATAAAACAGGCTAAGTTTAATGTTTTTCAAGTGCTTGATGCTTTGTTACTAGGCGACTGCAAGAAATGTATTACCATGTTGGATCAAATTCAGCATGAAGGTGTCTCTCCTGCTCAATTAATATGGGCCTTTCATAAAGAAATTAGCTCGCTAAATGCCATGCTATTTAAGTTATCACAAGGACACCCTTTAAATGAGATCTATAAAGAATATCGAATATGGGATAAGCGCAAACCCCTATATCATTATGCGCTGAATAATATCAGCCTACATAATGCCGAATGCGCCTTAGCCCGTTTAGCCGATATTGACTTATTAAGTAAATCGAACAATGAATTTAACATATATATTTTATTAGCCGATTTATGCATCACTTTATATCATGGCGAAGTTACTCAACAGTTTTCTCTTGACTATGACTATGCTTAACTTTACTTAACTATAACGGCTACGCTTAACTATGACGGCTATGCATAGTCGATAGCTTTAAACCAAATTAATGACGCACTATGAACAACACTAAATCGATTGGTATTTTAGGTGGTACATTTAACCCTATTCATATAGGTCATACATTGCCGGCTCAATCGGTAGCTAAAAGTCTAGCACTCGACAAACTCATTTTATTACCAGCGAGTATGCCACCCCATAAAGAACAACCCACCATTAGCGCGCAGCACAGAGCTAAGATGGTTGAATTGGTCTGTAAAGACAGTACTATATTCGAATGCGATACGAGAGAGTTAAATCGAGATGGTCATTCTTATACGCTAGATACCCTTAAAGAGTTAAACGCGGTATACCCTGAACAAATACTCTATTTTATTATGGGGATGGACTCACTGTTAACCTTTACTACATGGCATAAATATCAAGAAATACTATCGCTTTGCCATATTGTCGTTACCACTCGTCCTGGCCATCCTTTTCATCACTCAAAAAAAACCTCTGTAGAAACTGATGATTTATTGAGTCAACATAGAGTAAAAACCAGTCAAGCTTGTAAGAAGAAGAAGTCTGGTTGTATTATATTTAGCCAGGATTTAAATGTACAAGACAGCCCTTTATTAGATATTTCATCCACCGATATTCGTTCACTTCTTAATAAAGCCCCAATTAGCAGAGAGTGTACTCGATTCATGCACAAAAATGTTTTGGCTTATATTAAAAAACACCAGCTCTACCGTTAGATTTCTTTTTTATTTAATACCAGTTTTATTAAATAAGTGATCTATTTTATGCCTAGATAAAATGGCCAAACACAAGGCATCCACTTAAGTAACTAGTTTTTATAATTATTAAAAAATAACGACGTGATTGATGATTTTAGCAAATAGAAATGCTCACATATTAAATGAGATTGCTATAAAGTATGAAAAACTAAGCTAAATAAACTAAATAAGCCAAATAAGCCAAATAAGCCACACTTTCTGTAATAGCTCTCACGGTAGGGAGACTAAAAGCAAGGCCATTACATTTAAAGCAATTACATTTAAAACAATCATATTAATTTAGATATTAAGCTACACTATACCCATATAGATGAAACCTATTCAAAATTATTGAAAGATTAATCTATTCTTAACCTTGGGAAAGTGCTTAAAAAATGTTAATATTCCGCGCAATCGCCATTACCTTCTTGATTGTAGTGGTGTACCAATCAAAATTAAACACAGAATAGGAAGAATACCTTGCAAACTGAAGAACTTACAGAATTTGTAAAAGAAAAGATTGATGACATGAAAGGTAGAGATACAATTACTCTACATATTGGCGATAAAGCGAGTTTTGCCGATTATATGATCATCTGCTCTGGTAATTCTAACCGTCATGTTAAATCTATTGCTGAAAATGTCGCTATTGAATGTCGAGCTCAAGGCCATGCACCTCGTGGTGTTGAAGGTAACGATATAGGTGAATGGGCATTGGTTGACCTAGTAGATGTTATTGTACATGTTATGACTGATGAGCAACGTGACAAATATAACTTAGAAGAGTTATGGGCTGAAAATTAATAGCCTTCATGGCAAGATATTCCCTTGCAATAGCTTGCCAACCTTATTTGTTCAGTGTTACGTTAGCCTCTCTTTATTGATTTTTCCCGTATTGCTATTTAAATGAAATTAACATTATATGCCGTTGGCACAAAAATGCCCGCTTGGGTCTCCCAAGGCTTTAGTGAGTACAGCCGAAGGTTTCCGCGTGATTTAACCTTTAATTTAGTTGAGATCAGTGCTGGAAAACGTGGTAAAAATGCAGATATAAGTAGAATACTTGATAAAGAAGGTGAACAATTACTTAACGCGATACCAAAAGGTAGCCGCATTGTTACCCTAGAAGTTGAAGGCAAACCTTGGACAACACCTCAACTTGCCAATGAATTAGAACGTTGGCAACTTGACGGTAGAGATGTGGCATTGCTAGTGGGTGGGCCTGAAGGCTTATCACCAGCTTGTATCAGGGCCTCAGAGCAAAAGTGGTCATTATCAGCACTCACCTTACCTCATCCAATGGTGAGAATACTGATTGCAGAAAGCCTTTATCGTGCTTGGAGTGTAAATACAAACCACCCTTATCATAGAGAATAATTAGATGATTCGTTCTCGCGCTACTATCCGTAATCATACCGCAGAATCTAATTTATTTACTCGTCGAGCTTTTATTGCCTTTTTTGGCGTATTATTTCTCCTACTCGTATTGCTGAGTAACGTATACTTCCTCCAGGTATCTTCTTATGAAAAATACCAAACGCGTTCAAACTCCAATCGAATAAAGTTACTTCCTGTAGCCCCTAATAGAGGCCTTATTTTTGACCGTAATGGTGTTCTGCTTGCCGATAATAAGCCTGTATTTAACTTAAGTGTTATCCCTGAGGATGTAAATGCGTTAAAAGAAAGCATAGAAAACGTCAGTGAACTACTTGGCATAAGTGATGAACGACAAGATAAGTTCTTTAAGTCAGTAAAACGTAAAAGGCGCTTTAAACAAATTGAACTTCAACCAAGATTAACCCCTGAGCAAGTAGCCTTATTTTCAGTTAATCAACACAAATTTCCTGGCATTTTTGTTGATGCAAGGTTAAAACGTTTTTACCCTTTTGCCGACTTAACAACGCACAACCTAGGTTATGTAGCCAGAATTAACCGTAAAGATGTTCAGAAGCTCGAACGAGAAGGGAACATTGAAAACTATGCTGCAACTTATGGCATGGGCAAGCTCGGTATTGAAAAGTATTATGAAGAACTTCTTCACGGCACTATAGGTCACCAAGAGGTTGAAATAAACAATCAAGGACGAATTATTCGCACCTTAAATTACACTCCACCTGTACCAGGAAAGAATATAACCCTTACCTTAGATATTGAGTTACAAATGATCGCTAAAAAAGCACTAAAAGGAAAGCGTGGTGCTGTGGTCGCAATGAATCCTAAAACGGGTGGTATTTTAGCTATGTATTCAAATCCAAGTTACGATGGTAACTTGTTTGTTAATGGCATTAGCAGTAAAAACTATAATAAAATTCTCAAATCTAAAGACTTACCCTTAATTAACCGCGCAGTTCAAGGCTACCCCCCTGCCTCTACGGTAAAACCTTTCTTAGCACTGTTAGGTTTAGAAGACGGCGTCATTACGGCTAAAACTAAAATCAACGATCCAGGTTGGTATCAATTAGAAGGTCTACCTAATAAATATCGAGACTGGAAAAAATGGGGGCATGGTTTAGTTGACTTGAATAAAGCAATAGAACAATCTTGTAATATTTACTTCTTCGATTTAGCTTTCAAATTAGGTATTACTAAAATCAGCCGTATGATGGAAAAATTTGGTTTTGGGGATTACACCGGTATCGATATTCATGAAGAAAGTCGAGGCATTATGCCAAGTGTTGAGTGGAAACGAGCTCGCTATAATAAATCATGGTATACCGGAGAAACACTCTCGGTAGGTATTGGTCAAAGCTATTGGACAGTCACCCCACTTCAACTTGCTAATGCTTTAACAACATTGGTTAATAAAGGTGGAAGACGTGTCCCTCACTTTTTAAAAGCAACTGACTCTTCAATTGTCACAAATAGTACATTAACTGCTGATAAAGATGAACTGGATGAATCTTCGAATCAATATAATGTTGAGGATGTGGTTTATGAGGAACAAGTTCCCATTCAATTAAAAGATAATAAAAACTGGGATCTTGTTTTAAAGGCCATGCATAGAACCGTTCAAAAAGTAGGTGCAACTGCTTACCCGCCATTTAAAGGAACGAAATATAACGCAGCAGGTAAAACAGGATCAGCTCAATTAGCCAGTATCAAGCAAGATGAAGATTATGATGCAGATAATACTCAGGAGCGTAAAAGAGATAACGCAATGTTTATCGCATTTGCACCTTTTAATGCCCCTGAAATTGTTGTTGCTGTTGCTATTGAAAATGTCGCAAAAGGTGGCGGTGGTAGTAATGCAGGTCCGGTGGCAAGACAAATAATGGACCAATATTTTGGCGATAGGGTTATCAAAAAGAAAAAAGCCTACTAACACTTTAGAGATTGTATAAATGCGCCGTACAGGACAAGATCAACAAAAAAAACGCTCATTTTGGCAAAAAGTACATATAGATGTACCTTTGTTAATTGGGATATTATCTTTACTAACACTAGGTCTTTTTCTTGTTTATAGTGCTGGAGGTCAAGAAACCGGTATTGTTTTTCGTAAAGGAAGAAGTATAGCTGTTGCTCTTTTTGTTATGCTTATTGTTGCTCAAATCCCTCCCCTTTATTATCGTAAATGGGCAGTACCTGTCTTCATCGCAGGGCTATTGATGCTATTATCCGTTTTGTTATTTGGCCATGTAGGTAAAGGTGCTCAGCGTTGGCTAGATCTTGGCTTTATAAAGTTTCAACCCTCAGAAGTAATGAAGCTCATCCTCCCTATTATGATCGCCTGGTTTATTAGCAGAGAAAATTTACCTGCTCGCTTGTCAACTATTACTTATGCGTTTATTCTCGTCCTCATACCAACATTGCTGATTGCTAAACAACCCGATTTAGGGACTTCACTGCTCATTGCAAGTTCTGGGATTTTCGTAATTTTCCTTGCTGGTTGCAGCTGGAGACTTATTGGTGTCTGCGTCGGTTTAGCGTCTGCTTTCGTACCTATTCTCTGGATGTTTTTAATGAAAGATTATCAAAGGCAACGGGTGATGACCTTTTTAAATCCTGAGCAAGATCCGTTAGGCTCAGGCTATCATATTATTCAATCTAAAATAGCTATTGGCTCTGGAGGATTAAAGGGTAAAGGCTGGCTACAAGGAACACAATCACAGCTAGAGTTTTTACCTGAACGTCACACCGATTTTATCTTTTCTGTCTTTAGTGAAGAGTTCGGCTTGTTAGGTGTTGCCTTACTTTTATCTATGTACTTATTTGTCGTTATGCGGGGCCTTTGGATAGCCGTTAATGCACAACATGTGTTTTTAAAATTACTGGGGGGCAGTATAACGCTTACATTTTTTGTTTATGTTTTTGTTAACATTGGTATGGTTTCAGGTATATTACCTGTAGTAGGTGTCCCGCTTCCTTTAGTGAGTTATGGCGGAACATCGCTGGTAACTTTGATGGCTGGGTTTGGTACTCTTATGGCGATAAGTACTCACCGTAGATTTCATGCATAAACCAGTTAATGCATCATTACTTTTTGATTAAAAAATTTTTATCATGCCATTCGTGGCTAAGTTTTAGGTTTTAGGTTTTAGGTTTTAGGTTTTAGGTTGGTCATTTAAATTATGA
>CAWVWK010000117.1:0-8193 GCA_963933725.1 uncultured Colwellia sp. | reverse complement strand
GTTCTGCATATGCTGTTCAAGTTCATTCACTAAAACACCCCAAGACGCAGTATTTAAAATACAGAGGATACGCTGCTGATCCAACTCACTGGTTGGTAACGTTTGTGTTTGTTGATCTGCTAAAGCCTGAATAATGTTTTCTAATCGACGTAAAAAGCGATAAGTAGTTTCCAACAACTGCCTAGTTTTCTCACTTATCTCCCCAACTTCAACTAAACGGGGCAACACAGTTAACAACCGTTTATGTTGCAGTGCTTTATGCCTACCACCTCGTATGAGTTGAAAGACTTGGACAATAAACTCTACTTCCCTTATTCCTCCTGCACCTAATTTGATATTATTGACGAGTTTTTTACGCCTTACTTCTTGTGAAATCATTGACTTCATCCTACGTAAGCTGTCAATAACACTAAAATCAATGTAACGACGATAGATAAAAGGCCTAAGCATATTTTCTAATTGCTTATTGTAATGACTGTCTCCTATAAGCCTTGCTTTTAACATGGCGTATCTCTCCCAGTCTCTACCTTGTTCCTGATAATAAACCTCCATAGCATCAAACGATAAAACCAGAGGTCCGCTTTCTCCAAAAGGTCTTAGACGCATATCAACTCTGTAAACAAAGCCATCACGTGTATTTTGATTTAATGCCGTAATAAGTTTTTGTCCTAGTCGAGTAAAAAACAATTGGTTATCTATAGATCGTCTATGCCCAACAGTTTCGCCTCGTTGTGGGTAAGTAAAGATGAGATCAATATCAGAAGAAAAATTAAGTTCTTTACCACCAAGTTTCCCCATACCGTAAACAAGCATTGGCATTTTATTGCCCTGGTTATCTGTTGGTGTCCCCCACTGTTTTTCACAGAAAGTCGTTAACCACTTTAAACTCCCTAAAATAAGCTCATCAGCTAGCGAAGATAAACGTTTTAGCGAACTATCTAAATCAATATTATCCAGCATGTCTGCTATGGCTATAAAGACCATTTCTTGTAATCTAAACTGCCTTAGTTTTTGATGTAAATCAGCCTCGTTCTCACAGTCTTTTAGCTTTGTTTGTAATAACGACTTGTAGCAAGGTAATTCTGGAATTAACAAATTATCTTTTTGAAATAAAGGCAGAACAAGCTCTGGCGCTTGTATGGCTGAAGAGAAAATGAAATCACTTAGGGTTATGGCGCACTTAAAACGTTCAAGTTGCGTTTCATTTAAATTAACAGTAGCATCAACATGTTGTTGATTAAACTTATCCCAACTAGATGCTTGCTGAGACGCTAATAAAGGGTAAAAGGACAGTTTCTCATGCCACACTTGTTTACTCCATGGTAAATTTTGATTTGGTATTATCACAATGTCCCTTAAACCTTAATAAATAACTTTCATCGTAGCTTTATGTAGAATCGCTTTCACATAAGTTTAATTTATAGCAATCAATATAAAAATGGACATAATATGTCAGTAATGCTATTAATAGTAATATAGCATTTTTAAAGACTGATGGCAGAAATGCAATTACTAAAAGGTAATTTAATGATTAACTTCAATAAACTAAAAATATCCACAGGGATAGTTTTGCTTACATCACTATTTCTAATGGGTTGTGGTGATCCCGTAAAAGAACAGATTGAACAACAAGCACCAATTACCATGAAACGCCTAGTACAATTAGGTGATGCTTTAGAGAATGGTCAAGTCAGAAATGCAGCCCTTATTAATAAGTACGCTGATATTGTTGTTAAAAAAAACCCCAGTCTTACCCCTCTTATCGATGAATTTAGAAAAGAGGCAACAAAACAAGGCCCAATGTTTAAGGCCTTACAAGAAAGAATTTCAGTAACCCAAAACCAGCCCCAAATGTTTGCTTCTAGCCAAGCATTGTATGATGAACTTCTTAATATTTATCAAGCGGCAGACCCTGTTCTTTATTCTGATGCGCTAAGCGACCCTTTAAATGTTTTGGCTGATATGTCAGATGGACAATTACCTCGCGTAAATGCTCTTTCTAAAAGTCAAAGTATGCAAGCAAATAAAGCGCAAGACTTCGGTACGGGGGAGCAACTCATAGGCAACCCTAGTTACGGTAGTTGGCAAACAGGCAGTAACGGTATGTCTTTTTGGGCGTGGTATGGCATGTATTCTATGATGGGAAATATCTTTGGCCGAAACGTTTATTACAATGATTGGGGCAGAGGCAGAAACTACAGCTATTATAATGACTATGGAAGAACAAGATATAGCTCACCAAGCCAACTTAAAAAACAAACGCAGCTAGACGCACGTACCAAAAAATCTTTTCAAAGTAGAGGCCAAAAATATTCAAGCCCCTACAGCAAAAATAGAACAGGTTCATCGAGCTTATCAGGCAAGAGTAAAACAGCTCAAACCAGTGCTAATCGCTTTAAAAGCAAAAGCACAAATGCGCCACGTAGCAAAAGTAAGTACGCAAGCAGTTCGAGTAAAAAGAACTCTAGTTTTAGAAATAGTCGAAACAATACCTCAAGAAGCTTTCGGCGCGGAAAATAACAAAAAATATTACATTAAAAGCCAACGTAGCAAGTTATATTTAATACGCTGAATTTAAAATTTAGTTAAGAGTACAGGGAAAAAATATGAATACATTTATTGAACTAACCGGTATAAATCAAGACTTACTTATTTATCTAGCGATTGACATAGTCATCGCGATCATATTATTAGGCGCAATGCGCTTTTTAAGTGGTTTAAGCGCACAAGTTAATAGTACCGAAGAACTTGCAACGAATGATAATTTTGCTTTTGGTATTAGTGTTGCTGGTAGCATATTGGCATTAGGCATTGTCCTTACCGGTGCAATTACCGGTGAAACTGCCAGTAGTTTTAGCATGGAAATTATCGGTATGCTTGCTTACGGCGCTTATGGTTTATTACTTATCAAAGTAGGCCGAGTTATCCATGATAAAATAGCCCTACAACGATTAGATAAAATGGCCTTAATTCGAGAGAAAAACCTAACAGTAGGTGTTGTTGATGCTGCTGGAGCGATTGCTACTGCTATTGTAATACGTGCCGTTTTACTTTGGGTAGATGGTTTAGATATCAGCACCTTTATCGCAATTACATCCGGATTTTTCGTAGCACAAACGATGTTAGTTATTGTTACACGCTTGCGTGAGAACCAATATGCTAAAAACAATCAAAACGATTGTTTACAAGAAGCATTTACCAATGGCCAACTTGCTTTGGCTATCCGCTATGCTGGACACGTCATTAGTACAGCGCTTGCTGTAACAGCTGCTAGCAACTTCTTAATATATAGTCCTGAAACATTGGTAATGAACTTAGTTGGCTGGTTGGTATTTGGTATTGTTATGACACTGCTTGTATTTATCTTAACTGCTGTTGCAAAGCGCATTGTACTTTGGGGGATTAATTTAGTTGAAGAAGTAGATCAACAACATAATGTAGGTGTTGCCTGTATTGAAATGACCACCAGCATTTCTATCGCGTTTATTCTAACGGCACTTATGTCGTAAAATAGCATACAACTTTTTAGCGAGTTGAGGGGTTAAAAAGACCTTTAGCTCGCTTCATTTCAGAACCATTATTACCCATTAGAAAATGAGTGACACTCACTTTTTAGTACTCTCTTTTTAGTACTTACTTTTTAATGGTATTTTTAAGACTCTTCATTCTTGTAACCTTTAATTTTAATTAACCGAGCTCTCTTTTTTTATGCCTAATCCTGACTTATCCAGCCAAGACCTCTCTAATCAAGATTTCGTTAATCAAGACACCTCTGAGCCAAAATACCCGCAACAAGCTTTGCCACCGAGAACACATTTTATTGATGATACCTTACTTATCATTACAATGGCCGTTCTTGCTGGTTGTGGTTTAATTTACGAATATTTACTATCTCAATATGCTGGTCGTGTGTTAGGTGTGATGGAAAGTACGATATACACCATGATAGGATTAATGATCGTATCAATGGGGCTTGGTGCTTTCGCTGCCCGTAAAATAAAATGTGCTTATAACGGCTTTGTTTTTTTAGAGTTAACCATCGCTTTATTAGGCTGTATTTCTATCTTAATTATCGGTGGATTAATTGCCATCACTCAAATCTTTCCTCAACTTATTGCAGATACTTTTGGCCTCCCCGCCGATTTAATCCCCCAAGGTGGTATTTTTAAACAGCTAAGTTGGCTAGCGCTTAATAGTCCTTACTTTTTTGGGGTTTTACTCGGCTTTTTTATTGGTATGGAAATCCCTCTTATTGCCCGCATTCGAGAAGAGGTGCACCAAAAACATCTAAAGAATAATTTAGGTACAATATACGGCGCTGATTACATTGGCGCAGGTATAGGAGCTGCATTATGGGTACTAGTTCTACTTAATATTGATATTAATAAAGCTGCTGCCCTTACCGCCAGTTTGAATCTCATTGTGGGTTGCTTTTTTGTCATTCGATACTGGCATAAATTAAAAATGCGCTCTGCATTTATTGCGTTGCATTTAGCGCTTATCGCTGTTATTTTTTTGATGTTTACCTATGGCAACCAATGGCTTAACCAAATGAATTCTTTGCTTTATTTAGACAAAGTAGTGCATGTTCAAAAAACACGGTATCAGCAACTGACATTTACAGAGCGGCATATGGGGTTAAGTGCAGGTAGTCAACAAGAGAGTGTTATTAACTTTTATTTAAACGGTCGATTACAGTTCTCCTCTTTAGACGAAGATATTTACCATGAGTACCTTGTCTCTCCAGTATTATCAGGCTCAGCTAGACAAGAGAATGTGCTCATTATTGGCGGTGGCGATGGTTTAGCTTTACGTGAGGTATTAAAATACCAACCTGAAAAGGTGACTTTAATCGATTTAGATTCAGGGCTAATTGATATTTTTCAACAACCAAAAAAACACCTTCCCTCTCAATTGGCTGAACAAATAGCTGAATTAAATGCGTTAAGCTTGCAAGATAAACGTGTCGATATTGTTAGGGCTGATGCCTTTATTGCAATCAACGATCTTTTGAAAAAACGACTTAGTTTTGACGCAATTATTGTTGATTTGCCAGATCCAAGTCATCCTGACTTGAATAAGCTCTATTCTGTCAACTTCTATGCAAGACTTAAACAGTTATTAGCAGGAGATGGCTTGCTAGCAATCCAGTCTACTAGCCCTTACCATGCTAAAGAGTCGTTTATCTCTATCGGCAACACTGTCGAGGCTTCAGGTTTCAATCATGTTCAACAATACCATGATAATGTACCTAGTTTTGGTGAATGGGGTTGGACAATTGCATCAAAAACAGGAGCAAGCCCGTTGGCTAGAATAAATAAACTTGACTCATTTAAAGTTCAACCACAGTGGCTCACATTGCACTTATTAAAAGGCGCTTTTAGCTTTCCTAATGATTTTTATAAGAATAAAAAAGATATACCGAGCAATGTCATGGGTAGTCATACAATATATCAGCTCCATCAAAAAGCTTGGAAAGATCAACAGGGATTAAATTAAGCTAAATCTACATTATTATCAATAATTTGATTTAGAGCTGGTAGAAATGATATAAAAAACAAACAATTTTTTCTATAATGCCTTGACATAATATGTCAGAGTGCTAAATTAAAACACGACGACATAATATGTCACTCATTTGAATTAAGGATATAATTACATGAACATTCATACACTCGCTGATCATTTAAATAGTTTAGCTGACAATTCAACAACAGGAATGAGTTTTGATTGCCAACCAATTTCAGGGGAAGTAGATGTATTACAAATTAGTATTATTGGTCGTGAGGAGTTGCCAACGTTTGTTTCAGTAACAGAAGACCAAGTGCTATGCATTACTTACCTTTGGGGCGAAGATGAAGTTAAGGATGATTGTGTTGCGCAGATGCACACAAGTATGTTGGAAATGAACATACCCATGCCATTATCTTCTTTTTCAAAAATAGGCGATAAATATGCCGTGTTTGGAGCCTTATCAGTTAACTCTAGTTTCGCAGATATAGAGCATGAACTGGCTGTTTTAAGTAACAACGCGATTGAAGTTATTGATGATATGAGTGACTTTCTAATTTAAGAAAGCACGACATTAAACCATTATTTACAACTTAGTTTAAATATTTAAAAACTGAGTACAAAGCTTACAAAGTAAGCATGGAGAGAATTATGAGTATTTTTAAAAAAATTATGACTGCTGTTAGAGGTGGAGCTGCAGAAGTAGGTGAAGCTATTATCGATTCAAACGCCACCCGAATTTTTGAACAAGAAATTCGTGATGCTGAAGCACATTTAACCAAAGCCAAAAGAGATTTAACCAGCGTAATGGCTGAGCAAATGGCCGCTGAAAGAACCGTTTCACGTATAAAGCGTGAAATAACAGAGCATGAAGGGTATGTAGCACAAGCGCTAGAAAAAGGTGATGAAACACTTGCTTTAGCTGTCGCAGAAAAAATAGCTCAACTTGAAGTTGACCTATCGGCCCAGCAGCAGTCTTTAGATAGTTTTGTTACCAACTCTACTCGCTTAAAAGAGCTTGTTAAGAAAAGTGAACGTCAAGTTGCAGAGCATAAGCGCCAACTTTCTATGGTTAAAACCACCGAAAGTGTTCAAAAAGCAACATCTGCTATTACCGACAACTTTTCATCGAGTAACTCAAAGCTTTTAAGTGCTAAAGATTCTTTAGAAAGAATTAAAGCCAAACAGCAAAAGTTTGATGACAAAATGAAAGCTGCTGAAATGCTTGATTCTGAAGACTCAGACAGCTCATTAGCTGCACAGTTAAAAGCCGCTGGTATTGGTGAACAAAACAGTAGTGCTAACTCTGTTCTAGATAGAATTAAAGCCAAGCAAAAATAGGCAACAGTTAACTTTTATACCAGTTAGCGAATAAGTTGTGATTAAAAATTACGAGTAGATTAGATCTATCTGCTCGTAATTTATTATGTCTTTGCTATCAATTTCAAGGTGATATTTATGAGTTTTTTCAAAAAAATCTTCAATAAATCAGAAAAAGAACAACGTAAATTAACCGCAGTAAATCAATTACTCACCGGGGATATCATTCAACTTACAGACAGTTTTGCATTACCAGAGCTACTTAGAAATCAGCAGTTTCAAGTAAGTTCGGTAAGTTCTTATGAATATGAACACAATACACAAACCGAATGGACACTGTCTGGCAGTAGCAATATTACTTTATTTTTAGCATTAGAAGTTGATGACATAAGTGAACTTAAGTTTTCAATAAAAATAGAACACGCTGATGTCGAGTCACTTTTTGATTTAGATGAGTTTGCACAAATTTTCGATGAGCCAGGTAACGCCTTCTTAACAAAAAAAACTGACACCAACTTTACCAACGGTTGGTCAAGTGATGAATATCAGCAAAGTGTTTTTGGCCGGGTTGGCTATTTTCATCGAAAAGATCACCGCAGTGAAACATTGAGCGAGTATGAAGGAAAGGATAGCGGTGAGCAATTTGAGTTATACAATTTATATAATGAAGATCAAACCAAAGCCGTCGAAATAGAAGTATGGCAAGATGGTGAAACCGATGTGTTTCTCACGCTTTTCAGACCAATGAGCGACATCGTTGATATGTTTCCAGGGTCTTAAAAGCCATTTATGCTTTTTTTAGAACTGCTTCTAGCTATGTATGTGAAAGGAGAAGTGTACAATGACAACCTCTAAAAATAGAACAATCCCCGAAAAATGGAATTCTTCTGTCAAAGCATTAAAAGCCGTTCAAGTTGCATTTGATATGGATGAAAAAATTCAGTTATCTATTCGAAAAAGAGCGCTGGAAGCCGGCTTAAGTCCTTCTGATCAAATTCGAGATATTCTAGGCCTGCCTATAAACAAACGTCCAAAACGCCCAAGACTAACGGTTAGTTTAGCACCAAATGATTATGAAGTTTTAGCTGAAAAATATGGATTACAAGCCGAGCAACAACTCGAGATTAAGCGAAAATTAATGGATGAACTTATTCATTATGTTAAAGCTGAGAGTAAATAATACCAGCTTCACTTAATATGTGATCTATTTTATACGTAGAGAAAATTGCTAAATACTAGGTATTTTATTTAAATAACGACTTGTTCTAATTATTAAATAAATAACGAAGTCGTTGCTGATTTTAGCAGGTAGCAATGTTCATATATTAAATGACATGGGTATAACAACCTCTATTTAGGGTT